>WGFS01000077.1 GCA_015492115.1 Aquificaceae bacterium | reverse complement strand
GGTTAAGGAGAATCTTTTCCATCTTTCTTAATAAATTTATTGGAACCATAAAACCCTCTATATGCTTTGCTTTCAGCTTTCTCTCAACGAAAAGCTTTATGAGCGATGATATACCTCCTAACAGGAGGGCAGCGTAAGCGACCGCAGCTGAAAGTATGTGGTAAACGTAGAAGGGGTTTTTGTATCCAACCTTGTGAGCGGGGAGTCCGACTAAAGTTGTCAGAAAGCCTATAAAAGCTACTATGAGCCCAAAGTCAGCGACATTCTTCTTGAAGACGAGGTCAAGTACTATGAACATCAGTATCAAGAAGTTTCCTACGAGGGATACCATCCCGTAAACGTCCCCCACAGGGAAGTGTCCTGTAGAAAAGTAGACCTTGAAGAAGTGAGCAAGGTACAGAGAGAACGCGAGCAGAAGGCTCAGCATGGGGACAACCTTCAGGTTTAAACCGAAGAAGGTTTTAAGGAAAAAGAGAGCACCACTGAGAAGGTAGGTCACAATGGACAGAAGCAGGAGAAGCATAAGGTCTATTTTATAAAGAACTTGACCCTCAGCTTAGCTCAAGCATCCTCTCTATAGGTCTCCTCGCCCTCTCTATTATCTCATCGGGCAGTTCAACCTCGTTTATCTCGTTTTTAATAGTTTCATACAGTTTGGGGAGGGTTATGCCTTTCATCGTACAGCAGTAAACAGTCCCGCAGTAGTTCATGGACTCGGGGAATATGTACTCCTTGTCTGGATTTTTCTTCTGAAGGGTGTACTTCAGACCTACCTCCGTTATAACTATCACCCTTTCTGCTTCTACGCTGGTAGCATACTTGATTATCTGGGAGGTGGAACCCACAAAGTCAGCGATCTCTATTACCCTGGGATGGCACTCCGGGTGAACCGCGACCTTGGCGTCAGGGTACTTCTCCTTCAGTTTCATAACCTCCCTGGCTGTAAACTCAAAGTGGGGAGGGCAGAAGCCTTTCCAGATTACAAACTCCTTCTCAGGAACCTGCTTCGCTACCCACTGACCGAGAGCCTGGTCGGGCAGAAAGACTATCTTCTCAGCGTCAAGCTTCTTTATAATTCTGGGGGCATTAGCGGAGGTGACGCATACATCAACCTCAGCCTTGACGTCTGCGGTGGTGTTTATGTAGGCTACGAACTCGGCGGACGGGTGCTTCTCCCTGAGCTTCCTGACCTGCTCCGCGGTAACCATATCCGCCATTGGACAGCCCGATTCTGGGTTTGGGTGGAGAACCTTCTTCTGTGGACTGAGGATCTTGGCGGTCTCGCACATGAACCTTACACCGCAGAAGACTATTATGTCCGCGTCCGTATTCGCAGCCTTCCTTGAGAGCTCTAAGGAATCTCCCACGAAGTCCGCTATGTCCTGAACCTCCGGTCTCTGGTAGTAGTGGGCGAGTATTACCGCATTCTTCTCCTTTGCGAGTCTCCTCACCTCTCTCTGGAGTTCCTCTATCTCCTCCGCTGTAAGCTCTCTTTCCTGTATATCAAAACTTACGCTCATCACCTTCCTCCTGGGTTTGGTAAGTGTATAATTTAGACGCCTTTTGCCAGAGCTTCAAGCCATGAAGAGGATAATATTAGCCTCAGCCTCTCCGAGAAGGAGGGAGATACTCTCACTCCTTGGGCTGAACTTTGATGTGATCCCCTCTGAGGTTGAGGAGCACTTGCACGGGGATCCGATAACAACCGCAAGAAGACTCTCCTACGAGAAGGCTCTGGATGTCTGGAGGAAGAACAGGGAAGCCCTCGTTATAGGGGCGGATACCCTCGTATTCGTAGGTGATAGGGTTATAGGCAAGCCCGAGAGAGAAGAGGATGCGATGAGGATACTGAGCTACCTGTCGGGAAGGTGGCACAGGGTCGTTACAGCGGTTTCCTTCGTGGGTTTTGGTGTAAGGAGGACTGTTCACGATATAGCGAGGGTGAAGTTCAGAGAGCTCTCTCTCAGGGAGATAGAGGATTATGTGAGAACAGGGGAACCCATGGACAAGGCGGGTGCTTATGGTGTTCAGGGGTTTGGAGCGGTTGTGGTGGAGAGGATAGAGGGAAACTTTTATACCGTTATGGGTTTGCCTATAGTGAAGGTTTACAAGGTTTTAAAGGGGCTATCTATCTTATAGTCTCAAAGACAAACTCTTCTCCGTTCACCTCTACCTTCACAAGCTGGGGCATTCCGTCGTAAACCTCGTAATCTCTGTCCCCCTCACGGACGCTCACCCTGAAGCTCCTGAACTTTCCAACCTCGTAGAGTTTTCCTTCCTCAATCTCATCTATAGCACCGTAAGGATAGGGAAACTCGTAGTAGTAGAGCTTACCGTCCCTGAACAGATAGGCACACTTTACGACTCCTCTGTTGAAGCTACCTCCGGTGGTAACCATGTATATACTCTCCCTGTCCACCTTTATCCTTTTAGCACCCAGTATCTTTCTCTGTAGCTCCCAGAAGAGGGACGCCTCCCTCTTGAGTGCCTCCGATCCCTCCGAGAGGTTCAGGCTTGAGTCAATACCCCTTGAGAAGACGAGCAGTAGGATGGAGAAGGTCAGACCTATCAGCGTGAGGACGATGAGAACCTCTATGAGGGTAAAGGCTCTATCTTTTCTCATACCTTACGAAGAAGAGACCACCGTAGGAGTAAGTTACCTCCTCAATGGCGGGGAAGTCCGGAACCCTCTCTCTCTTCACCTCTATACCTTCGTGGTTTCCCTCCTTCAGCTTTCCATCCAGAATGAGCATGGTTCTGAAGGTTTCCCTGCTCTCCTCGTACTTCTTCCTCGCAAAGGATATCATCTCCAGAAGGGTGGTAAAGGCTATAGATATTATCGTGAGGGCTACCACCACCTCAAGGAGTGTGAAACCCCCGCTATATCTCCCAGACATCTATGTCGTCCTCCGTTCCCTCCTCTCCGTCGGGACCCTTAGACCTCAGCTCGTAGGGGTGCTTGACCCCCGGTGATATGTAGATGAAATCTCTATCCCAGCCGTCCTTTGGCACCTTGTCAAGGTACTTCCTCCACCTAGGAGGCACGGGCGGTGTGGTTGGCTTCTCAACGAGAGCCTTCAATCCCTGTTCTGTGGTCGGATACATGCCGTTGTCAAGCTTGTACTGTTCAAGGGCGTCCTTTATAGCCTTAAGCTGTATCTTCGTAGTCCTTATCTTTGCCTCATCAACCCTGCCCGTTATCCTTGGAACCACCAGAGCTGCTATAAGACCCAGAATTATCAGAACCACGAGAACCTCTATGAGGGTGAATCCCTTCTCCTTTTCCTTCGTGTATTTCTCTTCAAGGCTCTTCTCAACTTTCTTCAGAAATCTGTTGTAAATTCCCTGAGACACGAGCACGACTATGACTAACATCGGTATCCCTATGAGGGCTGAGAGTATAAGAACCTTTAACAGCCAGACGATCCAGGCCCATATCGTTATTCCGTGCTCCATACCAACCTCCTTTTACCTGACCACAATGTTTATAAGCCTGTTCTTAACGTATATGACCTTCTTCACCTCCCTTCCGTCAAGGTAGCCTCTAACCTTTTCGTCTTTGAGGGCTATCTCCTTTGCGGTTTCCTCATCCGCACCAAAGGGTATCCTTACCCTCGCTCTGAGCTTCCCGTTGATCTGAACGGGGATCTCTATCTCTTCCACCTCCAGCGCTCTCTCGTCGGGTTCGGGTATAGGTTGCAGAACTATAAGCTCTTCCTTTCCAAGTCTGCTCCAGAGCTCTTCAGCTATGTGGGGTGTTATAGGCGCGAGGAGTAGCAGTAGTACTTCTACACCTTCCCTAACCACCTTCCTGTCGTTTTCGTCCGAAGGTTTAAAGTCTGACAGCTCGTTGAGGAGTTTCATTATCTTTGCTATCGCGGTGTTGAGCTGATACCCCCTCTCCATGTCCGAGAGGTATCCCTTTATGGTCTGGTGGATCATCCTCCTGAGTTCTCTTGCTTTTCCCTTCGCACCTCTCAGCTCCTCGGGTGTGTACTCAGCCTTTCTCAGCCAGTCTTCCCTCTCCGTGACGAAGTTCCAGAGTCTGTTCAGGAACCTGTAGGCACCCTGTATGCCCTCGTCCGTCCACTCAAAGTCCTGTTCAGGCGGTGCTGCAAAGAGTATGTACAATCTGACAGTATCAGCCCCGTAGCGCTCAACCGCTTCCTCGGGGTCAACAACGTTAGCCTTAGACTTGGACATCTTGGCGGTCTCCCCCACCTCCGACTCTAACTTCTTCAACAACCTTCCGTACTCTATACCGAGTTTTTCAAGCAGGAAGAGGACGTTGTCACCAACGGATAGCTGATTTTCCCTCAGGAATTCGCCGATCTTCATCAGGGATAAAATTATATCAGCCATGAGGAGAGCCATAGTCATTCCGGCACGTTTAGGCTCTACAAGACTCCCGGAGAAGCCCCTGAGAGAGATAAAGGGGAAGCCCCTCATAAGGTGGGTTGTTGAGGGTTGTATGAAAACCGGGGAGAGGGTGATACTTGCTACCGACAGCGAGAGGGTGGGAAACGCCGTCGCAGACCTCGGGGTTGAGGTAGTTCTCACCCCTTCCTCTATACCCTCCGGCTCGGACAGGGTAGCCTACGTCGTTGAGAGGAGCGGACTTGAACTCGTTATAAACTACCAGGGGGACGAGCCTTTTGTCTATCCAGAAGATGTGGAGAGGGTTTTTGAAGAGCTTGAGATAGGGGAGGAGGTCGTAACACTGGGAAAGCACGACAGGGAGTGCTACGAGAGGAGCTCGGATGTAAAGGTTGTGCTTGACTCAAAGGGCTATGCCCTGTACTTCTCCAGGTCTCCCATACCTCACTTCAGAAACCACGCCGAAGGCGTCTATCCGATCAAACATATAGGTATTTACGGTTTCAGAAGGGAAACACTGCTCAGGTTCGTGGAACTACCTCAGACACCCCTTGAGATAGCTGAGGGGCTTGAACAGCTCAGACTGCTTGAGAACGGCGTGAGGATAAAGGTGCTCCTGAGCGAGAACTACTACCACGGTGTGGACACGGAGGAGGACGTGAAACTCGTTGAGAAGAGGCTCACAGGTTCGTAAAGAAGAACTCAACTATCCTATCCCTCAGAACAATACCCACAAAACAGCCGAGAGAGAGGAAGGGACCAAAAGGTATGACGAACTTGGTGCTCCTGTGTTTAACTACAGTGGGGAGTGCGAAGAGAAGACCGAGAATGCTCCCCAGGAAGAGGGCTGAGAACACACCGTAAACTCCCGTAACTGAACCTATGAAGGCAAGGAGCTTGACATCTCCCAAGCCGAGTCCCTCCATCTTCCTGAACCTCACGTAGTATAGGTATATCCCCAGGGGTATGAAGAACCCAAGGAGGGCACCTGTAACGCTCTGAACTGGAGTCATGTCAGAACGGAAGAAGGAGCTGAGCAGACCTAAGGCTACCCCGGGAACCGTTATAAGGTCAGGGAGTATGAAGAACTTCAGGTCTATAAGGGAGACTACGAGCAGAGCTGAGAAGAAGAGGTAGTGCACGAGGGCTTCCGGGCTGAACCCCCACCTGAAGTAGGAGTAAAGGGCAAGAAGTCCGGAGGAGAGCTCAACCAGGGGGTACTGGATAGATATCCTCGCCCCGCACCTCCTGCACCTGCCCCTGAGCACAAGGTAGGAGAGAATAGGAATGTTGTCGTACCACCTTATCCGCTCCTTACACTCGGGACAGTGGGAGGAGGGAAAGACCACGGAGATATTTCTCGGGAGTCTGTATATCAGGACGTTGTAGAAGCTCCCAAGAACGAGACCCAAGAGGAATACAGCGAGATAGTCCATCAGACTGTCTCTTCCTGAACCTTGCCCCTTCTAACTTTTATAAACCTCCTCATGTCAAGAACGAAGGAGCTGGCAACGAACACGGAGGAGAAGGTCCCAACCACAACCCCTACCACGAAGGCGAACATTATGTTTGAGAGGGCATATCCACCCAAAATGAAGAGGGTGAAGGCTGTTACAAAGGTGGTGAGGGAGGTCATCACAGTCCTTGAGAGCGTCTGATTTATGGATAGGTCCATGACCTCTTCAAGGGGCAGTGTCTTCCTGAGGCGGAGGTTTTCCCTTATCCTGTCAAATATGACGACCGTGTCCGCGACGGAGTATCCCGCCACTATCAGAAGGGCTGATACCACCTCAAGGTTTACCTCCCTGTAGGTCAGGGAGTAAGCACCTATAACTATCAGGACGTCGTGCACCAGGGCAAGGAGGGCACCGACACCCCATACCGGCTGAAACCTGAAGGCGAGGTAAAGGAGGATACCTCCGAGGGCTGTGAGTATAGCCATGATAGCCTTCTCACGTAGCTCCTCGCTTATAACACCTCCTATCCTTTCCTCCCTTATAAGCTCGTACTTACCGAACTTCTTTACCGCATCCTTAACAGCCTGATAGTTCTCTCCCTCTCTGACCTTTATTATGTAAGTCCCCTCCTTGGTCTCCTGAACGAGGAAGGACTCTATGCCCGCCCTGTCTATAGCCTTTCTCAGCTCTCCTATGGGAGGTTTTGACTCAAACCTGACCTCAAGAACCCTTCCGCCTGTGAAGTCAAGCCCGAGGTTCAGCCCCTTTGAGTAAAGGAGGAATATACTCCCTAAAACCATAAGGAGGGATACAAGGTAGGAGATGAACCTGTATCTGAGGAACTTAAACCTGTACTCCATGCCTCACCTACATGAGCTTACACTTCGTGTTTATGAGTCCGAAGTTGCCACCTTTCTTCCTGTATATGATCCTCAGATTTCCGGTGTCTATGTCCACAAAGGGAAGGAAGAAGGCATGGTTCTGCTCCAGCTCAACCATAGCATCTTCAACGCTCAGAGGTTTTTCAATCACAAGCTCCTCCTCAACTACGAGGGGTCTCTCCCTTTCCTCCGGTGCGACCGGCTCAGGAGCATGCATCTGCTCCTTCACCCTGGCGGATACCCTTCTCTGTTCAAGCCTTCTCTGCTTCAGCTTTATCAACTGTCTCTCTATCTCGTCAAGAACCTGGTCAAGGGCGGTGAAGACATCCGTATCCTCTTCCCAGGCGTGTATGGAGCCGTGAGGTACGTTCTTCAGGTACATGTGCATATCAACCCTGTAAACTATGGGCTTGCTGTCCCCAGCGTAGTCCTTGTGCCTTGAGCGAACCGCGGATACGGAAACTATAACCTCAACCTGATCCTCTCCAGCTTCCCTCAAATATCTGTTGAATCTCCGAAGTTTCCCCTCAATGAAGCCTTTCATGGCGTCGGTTATCTGAACGTCCACGCCTCTGAACTCAATGTTCATCTTCTTACCTCCGTTGTTTACTATTTTACCTGTATTCCTCAACCCTCAGAGCGGGGTTCTTCAGGAGCAAGCCGGGTCTAACTCCAGGGTTGAAGGGCTGGGTCTCCTCGTAGGAGTTGGGGACGAAGATGACATCTTCCGCTATGTTGTTGTTCTTCTTTACCCTCAGCTTCACACCTCCCAGCTCCAGTTCTTCCCCAACACCGAGCTTCTCTATGGTCGCCTCGTTCATGTACGCAAACTGCTCCCTCTCCATATCGTGGGTCCACACGCTCCAGTGCCCTATCTCATCAACGAGGGTGCTGTCGCACACGAGGTAGACCTTATCTTCTTCAAGTTCCCGTATCTCAAACTCCCCTTCCCAGTCCTCTATGAGAGGAAGATCTATATCAGCACCGCCTTCGGCGGTCTTTACAGACTCCTCCTCCAACCCTATTTCCGAGAGACACCCCTCAATTGAGGGTTCAATATCAAGGCACCTGCTGAGCAGTTCATGAAGGGATAGGGCACCCTCCGGGGACCTAAGAACCCGGGGTGAGTGAGCGACAAAGCCAAAACCGTTTTTAAAGGGATAGAACTCCCTCTCTGAGAAGAGCTTTGTGGGGATCATAAGCTCTGAGCTGTGGGATGTCAGGTTGGGGAACAGGGTGAGGTGGAGAACGGGCTTTTTCCTCAGAGCGTCAAGCTGTTCCCCATTCATGAACAGGGCTGGGTTTCCGGTAAGGAGGAGGCTGTCAAAACTGTCAAGCTCTCGGAGGAAGTCTTCCAGACTCCCGGTTTTTAAGGGGGATATGTTGCCGACTATCGTGTAGTTTACCCTCAGCTTTTTCCTCAACCTCCTTAGAGCTGAGAGGACGTTACCCTTCCAGGGGCTCCTGAGGAGCGTCTCTCCAATAAGTATAAGGCTCTCCTTCACGAGGGAAAAACCCTCTGCCAGCGTTTCAACGTCTTCTTTGAAGAGGAGTTCCCTCTCCTTTCCCTCAATCCTATCTGCGAGCTCCTCCAGAAATCTCACCACGAGCGGTGGTTTTACGAGGATCCGCCTGTTAGCCTTGGCGGAGGTGGTTCCATACCTTGAGGAGACCGCGGTTATGTGGGCTGAACGCTCAAAGGCGTCCACGAGCCACCTCGTTGACATAACCTCGGAGAAAACGGTCTCACACTCCAGGCTGAGTATTATCCTCTGTTCCCTCCACTCCTGGGGTCTCAGGCTCGTCGCTCTGAAGGGAAGGTGGATGGAGTCCGAATAGACATCTTCGGTCAGCTCCCTCGCGGACGCGTAGTCCTTCAGGTCTGTGTACCTGTCAAGGAAGACCGCTACCTTTCCTCTCAGGTTTTCCCTTATCCACTCAGATATAAGCTCCGAGGGCGCTTCCTCAAAGGAGTCCCCTCTCCTCAAGAGGGCTCTCGTCAACCTGAGTGGGTTCTCGGGTGTTTCCTGAATGAGGGTGAGCCCTTTGGTACAGAAGCTCCCTATCCCATTTGGGTCGTGGGGATGCCCGTAAAGGTCAACGAGTTTATCCCCTTTGAAGTAGGCTATGTAACCACAGGCACACCCGCACCCTGCACAGACACCACACCTCTCGCAGTCAAAATCCTTTACCGTGAGAGGAAGGTTCGTGGGCTTCAGGTTCACCGTTTACCCCTTGATGCTATCTTCCCTTTCAAAGACCCCCATTATGTGGTAGCCGTTGTCAACGTGAATAACCTCTCCGGTCACACCCCTTGACCACTCACTGCAGAGGTAAACAGCGGTATCTCCGACGTCCTCTATGGTTATAGCCCTTCCAAAGGGGTTTACCCTCGTCGTGTGCTCCATGAGAAGATGAAAACCCGTTATGCTGTACGCCGCGAGTGTCTTCACAGGACCAGCGGATATGGCGTTTATCCTGTGCCCGTGCTTCGCTATGTCGTAGGCGAGGTATCTGACAGTACTCTCAAGGGCGGACTTGGCTATTCCCATGACGTTGTAGTGGGGAACTACCTTCTCAGCTCCGTAGTAGGAGAGGGTAACTATAGCCCCGTTCCTGCCCTCCATTAGAGGCAGGAGTTCTCTCGTCATCGCTATGAGGGAGTAAACGGACACGTCCATTGCGATCTTAAAACCTTCCCTGCTCGTGTCTATCACACCACCCTTGAACTCCTCCTTGGGAGCGAAGGCTATGGAGTGAACGAGTATGTCAAGCTCACCCCAGCTCTCCTTCAGAAAGTCCCTGAGGCTGGATATGTCCTCGTCAAGGGTCACATCACACTTGAAGGTGAGTTCGCTCCCGAACTCCTCTGCAACTTCCTCAACCCTCTTCTTCAGCTTGTCGTTGGCGTAGGTGAAGGCAAGCTCAGCGCCCTCCCTGTGAAAGGATTTGGCTATACCGTAGGCTATGCTCTTCTCGTTGGCTATCCCCGTTATCAAAGCCTTCTTTCCCTCAAGAAGTCCCATTCACTACCTCCTATTGTGTTTTGAGAGAGGATTATGCTTTGTTCAACAGGCTGAGGGCTTCCTCAACTGTGCCCCCTTCGTGGACTATCTTTGCCATAGCCCTGACCATCAGGGCGGGATCCTTTGCCTGGAATATGTTCCTTCCTATGGAAAGCCCCGACGCACCGGCCTTTATGGCTCCGTAAACCATCTCAAGGACGTCCCTCTCTGACTTCATCTTGGGACCGCCAGCTATAACTACGGGGATGGGCGAGCCTTCCGTCGCGAGGCTGAAGGTTTCGGGGTCTCCGGAGTAAGGAACCTTCACTATGTCCGCACCGAGCTCAGCCCCTATCCTCGCACAGTGGGCTACGACCTTCGGGTCGTACTGGTTCTCTATCTTTGGACCCCTTCCGTAAACCATGGCAAGGAGGGGCATCTGCCATTCTTCACATGCCCTTGACACAACACCGAAGTCCCTCAGCATCTCCCTCTCCATATCAGCCCCTATGTTCACGTGTATTGAGACCGCATCCGCACCGAGCCTTATTGCTTCCTCAACGGAGCAGACGAGAACTTTGTCGTTCTTTGAGGGTGAGAGGTCGGTAGAGGCGGAAAGGTGGACTATCAGACCTATATCCCTTCCTCCTCCCCTGTGTCCAGCCCTAACCATACCCTTGTGAAGAACTACAGCGTTTGCTCCACCCTCGGCGACCTTATCAACCGCGAGCTTTATGTCCCTTATGCCCTCTATGGGTCCTGAGCTCACACCGTGATCCATGGGGACGATGATCGTTCTCTTTGTCGCCCTGTTCATTATCCTCTCAAGCCTGACCATCTTTCCTATACCCATTTAGCTCAACCTCCTTGGAAGCTGAAGGTTATCTCTCCTACCTGAACCTCCTCGTCCCTGACCTTCTCAAACCTTATTCCCCTCACGTAAGTGAGCAAAGTATTATCTATATTAACATTTCCGCTCCTCTGAAGTAAGAGGGCTTTAACGACCTTTCCCTCTGGAGAAACCCATATCCTCACCCTGACCGCACTAGGGAACTCAGTGGACACAAGTTCGGGAGCGGGAGGTGTATAGACTATCCTCCTCGTTCCCCCCTTTATCCTGACCTCCTTACCGGTAACGACAGCGGACAGAGAACCAACCTCTTTCTTCTCTCTCTTCTCCCTTTTAAGCCTGCTCTCTATCCTCTTCTCCAGATCGGCGAGGACGGAGACATCCTCTTCCTTCTGAACCGGAACTTTCACATCCCCCTTCTCGTGGGCACTTGTGACCGTCGCACCGACCTTTCGCTTTTTTGCACTTCCCTTTCTCTTCCTTGATACCGTCTTTTTCGCGCTTGACTTTGCCCTAACGACGGAACGCTCCCTCTTTGGTTTCTTAACCTCAAGCTCCCTTATATCAACCACCCTGAGAGGATATATCTCGGGTGTCTCCTGGACTTTCACTATGAACACAGTGGTGAGAAGTGAGAGGAGTATGAGGTTTATGAGTATGGATATTATCCAGTAAAGGAGCTCCTCCACAGCACTTCTTAGCATTTTTGTTCAAATAGTATAATCCTAAGAGCATGAGATTTGCTGTTATTGGCGGGGGTCGCTGGGGAACAGCCCTGGGAACTCATCTGGCACGCACGGGCAACGACGTTCTCATCTACGACATAAACGAGACCGCTGTTGAGAGGATAAACGAGGGTAGCCACCCGTATCTGAGGGGTATAGAACTCCCGGAAGGTCTGAAAGCGACCCTGTCCCTTGAAGATGTGCATGAGTTTGAGAACCTTATATGCGCGCTCCCGACCCAGACGGTCAGGGGTGTCTTTTCAAGGATAGAGCTAAAGGGAAGGAGGGTTATAAACGCCTCAAAGGGGCTTGAGCTTGGAACCTTCAAGAGGGTCTCCCAGATAATAAGAGAGATAGAGCCGGAGTGTAAGGTCTTCGCCCTCTCAGGACCCTCCTTTGCGGAGGAGGTCTCAAGGGGACTGCCCACCGCCGTGGTATTAGCTTACGAGAAAGATGAGGAGGGTGCATACGAGCTTCAGAGAGCTATAAACAGCGAGAACTTCAGGGTGTACGTGAACCCGGACATAGTGGGGGTTGAGCTCGGGGGTGCTCTGAAGAACGTTATCGCCATAGCCTGCGGTATATCCGACGGTCTGGGGTTTGGCTACAACGCCCGAGCTGCACTGATAACGAGGGGTCTCGTTGAGATGACACGTATAGGTCTCAGGCTCGGTGCAAAAAGGGAAACCTTCTTCGGACTTTCCGGTGCGGGAGACCTTATACTGACCGCTACCTCAGACCTTTCCAGGAACAGAACCTTTGGACTCCTGCTCGGTGAGGGGCTGTCGTCCGAGGAAGCTCTTGAGAAGATCGGTCAGGTGGTTGAGGGTGTTAAAACGGTTGAAGCTCTGAAGGAGCTTACGGACAGAGAGAACATATACGCCCCGATTACGGAAGCCGTTTACAGGGTCGTCATTCTTCGGGAGGAGATAGATGCTGTTCTTCGTGAGATGCTTCTTCGTTCTCCTGGGGAGGAGTTCTCTCTATGAGCTCTCCGTAGTAAAAGTACTCTCCGCAGTTATCGCACCTCCATATACCGCCTCCACAGCACTCCACGATCTCAAGGGGATAACCGCACAAAGGACAGCACTCCATGCCGATATAAAAGTATAGGTGCTATGTACAGGGAGACCAAGGATTTCATAAGAAAGGTCTGGAAGCTCTCCGCTCTATACCTGGGTGTCCTCCTATTCTCAAGCGCCTTCTTCGCTTACATGGAGAAATGGAGCTTCTTTGAAGCCCTATACCAGATAGTTATAACGGTGTCCACGGTTGGTTTCGCGGAGATAAACAAGGTGAGCGATCTGGGGAGGGCTTACCTGATGGGAATTATAGTCTTCCAGACCGGTTTCTTCGTTTACGTTGTATCACAGATAGCCTATCTGATAGCGGACGGAAAACTTCTTGAGATACTCAGGTACAGGAGGTTGATTAAAATGCTTGAGAATATGAAGGGTCACACCATAGTTGTTGGACTGGGAAGGACGGGTTTGGCAATAGCGGAAACCCTTAAGAGTTTTGGAGAGAACATAGTTGTCATAGAACCTGACAGCGAGAGGGTTAAGCACTTCAGGACACTATTTCCCCGCGTTCCGGTCATAGAGGGGGACGCGAAGGAGGAGGAGGTTCTCAGGCTCGCAAAGATAGAGTCCGCGAAGAGGCTTCTCGTGAACACCTCATCGGACAGCGAGAACATGTTCATAGTGGTCACAGCCCGTGGCATGAACCCGAACCTCTTCATATCCTCAAGGGTGGTGAAGGCTGAGAACGAAGAGAAGCTCAGAAAGGCAGGATCTGACCACACCTACATGCCGGAGAGCATGAGTGGAAGGTCTATAGCCATATCGGTTATAAAGCCCGAGGTCTCAAAGTTCATATCTGATGTTCTCCTCTCTGAGAAGGCGCCCTACATGATAGAGTCGGTTCAGATACCGGAGAGCTCACCCGTAGCAGGCAGGAGCCTGGGGGAATTTTACAACGACGAGGTCTTCGGCTCCCTTTTAGCTATAGTCAAGGAGGGTAAGTTCATCATAAACCCTCCCAGAAAGACGAAGCTCTCAGCAGGTGACAGGCTCATAGTGCTTGGGAGCCTTGAGCAGGTGGAGAACCTTCTCAGCACGGTGGGAGTCTAAGACATGAAGGTATCAACGCTCTCCTGAGCGTACTTGAGATGTTCCTCAAGCTCCTCCTCACCTATGCCCAGCTTCTCTATGTGCTCCCCAAGTCCTTCACTCTCAAGAAGGTCTATAAGCTTCAGGTAAGGCTGTAAGCTCCCCTCCTTGTACAGCTCCGTTATCTCCTTGGGGAGCTGGATAGAGTTGAAGAAGACCTCCGGTCTGACACCGAAGGCTGAAGGCATCTGATAAAAGAGCCCGAGGAGGAAGAGCTTGTCCTTTGGTATCTCCTTTACTGACTTTGAGAAGCTCTCCAGGAAGAAGGCGTTGGTGAGCATCTTCTTAACGAACTCCACGAAGCTGGGGTCCTGCCCGAAGAACTGGGACATCCATACAGCTATGAGGAACTTCTTCAGGTTCTCAAGTCCCAGATAGTTTATGGCGTTCTTTATTGACTCTATCTCCTTCCTGTGGGGAAAGAGGGGAGAGTTCACGTACTGAAGTAGCTTTGTAACGAGGGCTGGGTCGCCCTTTATGGTCTCCGCGAGGGAGTCCACGGACGCATCCTCGGACAGCATGGATATGAGCTTGGAGACCGCCGACTGCATGTGCTTGAGGGAGTTCACTATGAGTACATCCTCATACTCCCCCCTCGCATATGAAGTCAAAGTCCTGGGCTGTAGCTCCTTCAGAACACCCTATGGTGAGCTTGCCCTCCACGGATACGGGGTCTCCCTCAGAGTAAACGTAGGTTATGTACTCCGAGTAGTTTGTAAAAACCTCTCTGCTCTGGGAT
>WGFS01000076.1 GCA_015492115.1 Aquificaceae bacterium | reverse complement strand
GTCCCCCCACTTCTTCGCTTCCTCAAGGACGCTGTGAACGAGGTTTTCCAGCTGGTACTCGGGCTTGAAGCAGTCCTCATACTTGAAACCCTGATGCCCTCCAGATTTTGGACCTTCAAGGACTACCGCGTCTGGAAGTCTGTTGTACCTTCTCTTCCACGTCTTGCATATAAGGTTCAGAGCACGGGCTGAAGAGACTATGGGGACGAGAGCTACATCGTACCCCTCAACGTACTGGGGAAGGGAGAGAGGCAGTCCAGCACCGGATATTATGAGGTCAGCACCAGCTTCCGCTGCATCCCTCGCCACCCTGTCGTAGTCGGTTATCGCTGCGAGTATATTTACGCCTATAGCTCCCTTTCCTCCAGATATCTCCTTGGCGTCCCTTATTATCCTCTTGAGGGCTTCCGGATGGTGTGTGTTTAAAGAACCCACAGGTCTTCCAAACTTGTCCCTCTTAACGAGGTCGGGGTGTCTGTAACCGGTTCCCACTGCGGACACCACCCCTATAGCCCCTGTGGCAGCAACAGAGCCCGCCAGCCTCTCCCAGGATATACCAACGCCCATGCCTCCCTGAATTATTGGAATATCAACCTCTATGTGTCTTATCTTCAGCTTTGGTAGATTCATATCTGACTCCTTTGACTTTAAGTTGTATTAATTTTAGACTTCTGAGCCATGCAGTCAAGGAAAAGGGTATTCTTAGGGCTGGGTTCCAATGTGGGAGACAGGATAGAGAACATACTCAGAGCTCTGGAGGAGCTCTCCAGACTTGGAGAGATGGTAAGGGTATCAACGGTGTACGAGAGTGAGCCCTGGGGTGTTAAGGAACAGCCCTCTTTTCTGAACTGTGTTGTTGAGATGAAGACCTCCCTGAGTCCGGAGGAACTCCTCTCAAGGATAAAGGACATAGAAAGGCGTTTGGGAAGGGTTGAGCGTTTCCACTGGGGACCCAGAGAGATAGACATAGATATAATCCTATACGACGAGCTTGTCATTGAGAGTGATAAGCTCAAAGTTCCCCACCCCTTTATAGAGAAAAGGGATTTTGTCTTAGTTCCACTCTTAGAGCTGGACGAAGATCTTGTCAATCCCAAGAGCGGGGTACCCTACAGAACTTACTTGGAGAGAGTAAGGGTTGCTCTCAAGCCCTTCTGCTGTATAAGACGGGAAGGAGGGACTTCAGTGGGCTCCCTCCCTTGACTTAACGTACTTGTCCCAGTTTTCAGGGTTGAAGGGCGATAGGCTCCTGAGCCAGCCCACTATCTTGGGGAACTCCTCAGAAGCGTACTCAACATCCTCTTCCGTGTTCTCCCTGCCGAAGCTGAACACTATAGATCCGTTGGAGACCTCCTTGGGTACTCCTATGGCGAAGAGAACGTGGGACTGCTTTAGAGCAAGGGAAACACAGGCAGAGCCAGAAGCGGTCTCTATACCCATCAGGTCGCACCTCAGAAGCATCGCCTCACCTTCAACGAAGTGGACTATCAGAGAGAGGTGATGGGGAAGTCTCTGAGTTGGATGTCCCGTGAACTCAATGTAATCCAGCTTCTCCTCAAAAGCCTTCCTGAGCCTGTCTCTGTAGCTCGCGAGCCTCGTCATCCTGTCCTCAAGCTCCTTCATGGTGAGCTCAGCTGCTGCGCCGAACCCCACTATACCGGGAACGTTCTCCGTCCCTGCTCTAACACCCCTCTCCTGCGTTCCTCCCTCTATGAGGGGACGGACTTTCACACCCTTCCTCGTCCAGAGGGCACCAACACCTTTGGGACCATACATCAGGTGGGCTGTAAAGGAGGCAGCGTCAACGCCCCATTCTTTCAGGTCCACGGGATAGTGCCCGAGGGTCGGCGCCGCGTCCGTGTGGAAAACGACCTTTGGGTTCTTCTCCTTGGCAGCCTGAACGAGTTCCTTTATGTTCTGTATAGTCCCTATCTCCCTGTTGGAGTGCCCTATGGAGACCAGAACCGTCTCCTTCCTGACAGCTTCCCTGACCTGTTCGGGATCTATGAGTCCGTACCTGTCTGGTTTTAGGTATGTAACCTCCCAGCCTTCCCTCTCAAGGGTCTTGCAGGGGTGGAGTATAGAGTGGTGCTCTATCTCGGTGGTGACTATGTGGTTTCCCCTCCTCTTGTAGGCACTCGCTATACCCTTTATTGCGAGGTTGTTTGCCTCTATACCACCTGAGGTAAACACTATCTCTTCAGGGCTGTTTGCGTTTATCAAGGTTGCGACTTTCTCCCTCGCAGAGTTCACAGCCTTCTTAGC
>WGFS01000075.1 GCA_015492115.1 Aquificaceae bacterium | reverse complement strand
CAGGATTAATATTTCTCTGTATGCCAGAGAAACTGAGGGAACTGCTGAAGAAAGCAAGGGGGATAACCTCAAGCTCAAGAGAGGTTCAAGAAGGGTTCATCTTCTTCGCCATCAGGGGAAGCAGGTTTGACGGGCACGACTTTGTGGAAGAGGCTCTTGAGAAAAACGCCCTTGCGGTCGTGGTGGAGAGGGAGGTAAGTGCGGAAGGAAGGATCATAAGGGTAGAGGACACGAGGAGAGCCCTTGGAGAGAGCGCCCACCTTTTCTTTGGAGAACCCTCAGAGAAGCTAAAGGTGATCGGCGTGACGGGGACGAACGGAAAGACCACGACCACTTACGTGCTGGAGAGGATACTGGAGGAAGCGGGAGAGAAGACAGGCGTTCTCGGAACCGTTCAGTACAGGCTTGGGGATGAGATCTTCGGCTCGGGCAGGACGACTCCAGACCCCGTGACCTGGCACAGGACGCTCAGGGACATGCTGGCAGGCGGAGCTACCCATGTTGTTGCGGAGGTCTCTTCCCACGCTCTTGACCAGCACAGGGTATGGGGAACGGAGTTTCACGCTGTCATCTTCACAAACCTCACGCAGGATCACCTTGACTACCACAGGGACATGGAGGACTACTTCAGGGCGAAGGCAAGACTCTTCTCTGATCATAAATACCGCTTCGCGGTGGTGAACACCGACGACCCTTACGGGAGAAGGCTCGCACGGGAGCTGGGGGAGAAAGTCATCACCTACGGGAGGGACGGAGATCTGAGGATACTGAGCTTTGAGACAGGGTTTGAGGGGTCAAGGTTGAGGATCTCCTTCAGGGGAAGGGAGTACGAGTTCTCTTCAAATCTCATCGGGGACTTTCAGGCTTACAACCTCTCCGCATCCATAGCCTACGCCCTTGAGGTTGGTATAGACCCGGAGGTTATAGGGGGAGCTCTTGAGAGGGTCTATATCCCGGGCAGGTTTGAGGTCTATCGCTCTCGGAAGGGTTTCCTCGCGGTGGTTGACTACGCCCACACGCCCGACGCCATGGACAACGTCCTCAGAACAATCAGGGATCTATCAGGGAGAAGGGTTATAACCGTCTTCGGAGCGGGGGGCAACAGGGACAGGGGAAAGAGACCCCTGATGGGAAAGTCCGCAGAGAGGTTCAGCGATATAGTCATAGTTACCTCAGACAACCCGAGAGATGAGGAGCCCGAAAGGATAATTGAGGACATACTGGAAGGTATAGAGGACAGGGAGAAGGTGAGGGTCATCCCCGATAGGAGGGAAGCCATACTTGACGCTCTCCGGCTCGCAGGAGAGGGAGATATAGTCGCTATACTGGGGAAAGGACACGAGGACTATCAGGAGGTCAAGGGGGTAAAATATCCCTTCAGCGATTCGGAGGTGGTTAAGGAACACCTTTAGAGGAGGAAGGAATGCCCTGTGACTTTGAAACTCTGTACTACAACGTTAAGCAGGAACTCCTTGAGCTGTTCAGGGAGGCGGACAAGCCCGTACCGAGGGTCAAGCTCAGAGAACTGAAGTCAGCGAGAGAGTGCGGTCTCGTGAACCTTGCGAAGATGATCCTTTACTTTGAAACGCTGGGTATAGTCCTCATAGTGAACAAGGACGAGCATTACCAGAACTGGGAGGTGGATATCCAGGCGCAGGTTCTTGACGTCCTGTTTGAGCAGATTTAAATACAGGGCGGGGAGGAAAGATGAAATTGAGACTGGTGTTCGTGATCGCATTGCTGGCATTAGGAGTAGCCCACTCGGGAAACTGGGTTAAACAGGTGGACATAACAGGTCACGTTCCGGGAGTTGTGAGACAGATAGCGTCATTGATAGATGAAATGGCACGGGATATAACCTCCTGTGTAAACGCCGGTAATAGGCGGGACAGGTGTATCTGTGATCGGAGGGATCAACACGAAAGGTTGAGGTCAATGTATGAAGAGGTGATGACAAGATACCCCCAGTGGGCTGATAAGGCTGTATCCTACAGGGAAGGAGACACACAGCACGTAGTGTCTTTTGTGGGAATAAAACTACAGCTCCAGTACTTTGACAGGTCTTGTAGGTAAACACATCCCTCCATGTTATAACCCGGCTACTCCGCCTTCCCAATTGGCGAACTACCTCCTGCTACTTCCTTTACAATTTCTCTTATCGTGTTGAGAATTAGGTTGCGGAGGTTATTGGAACGAACATGGGTAAGCATAAAAAGATATACCTGATCAGACACGCCCAGAGTGAGTTTAACGAGAAGGGTATATTTCAGGGCAGGCTGGACAGCGACCTCACTCCCCTTGGCTTCGTTCAGGCACGTATGGTCGCAAGGTTCTTAGAAGGAGAGGGTGTTCAGGCTGTGATAAGCTCGCCTCAGAGGAGGGCTTACAAAACTGCGTTGACCATAGCGGACGTTCTGGGTCTGGAGCTTGAGGTTGACGAGAGGGTAAGGGAGATGTCCTTTGGGGTTCTGGAAGGGAGGAACTTCTGGGAACTCTTTAACGAAGAGAGAGATATGATGCTCAGCTGGCTCAAGAACCCTATCAGGAATCCTCTCTCCACTCAGGAACCTATGGAGAGCTTTGAGAAGAGGATACTGGGTTTCATTGAAGACCTGAAGAAGAGGGGAGAAGAGAGGATCGCTGTTGTTGGACACGGGGGAACCCTCCACGGTATAGTCTGCCTCTCCCTCGGTCTCGGTCTTGAGAACCTGTGGTCTGTTCACATGGACAACACAGGGGTTAGCCTTCTGGAGTACAACGGAGATAGTTTTACCTTAGCTTACCTTAACAGGCTATGCCACCTACTCTGAGAAGACAGGCTCTATGCGTGTCCTTATCCACTTCCTGTCCCACCACTCAAGGGGAGTCACCTCGTATCCGTCTATCAGAACCCCGAAGTGGAGATGGTCTCCGAAGGCGAGCCCGGTCATGTCTGTGTAGCCTATAGTCTGTCCCTTCCTTACCGCATCTCCCTCCTTCACCTTGAAGTCCGCAAGGTGGGCGTAGAGGGTCATGAGCCCGTATCCGTGGTCTATGATCACCGTGTTCCCGTATATCCCAAGGTCACCTGCAAAGACCACGACCCCATAGTTTGCTGCGGGAACCCTCGCATTCTTCACCGAAGCGAGGTCATACCCCATGTGCCTGCTCCTGCTGATCACCTTTCCCCTGTAGGTGTATGTCCTCTTCTCTCCGTATCTTGATATTACCTTGCTGTTCTTCATCTGGATGAACCTTCCTCTCCAGAACCTCTGGTTCGCTGAATTCCCTCCTATCTCGGCTATCTTCCTCTCGTTCTCACGTCTGACATCTTCATTTACCTTCTTGAAGAGCTCAACAAAGCTGAGGTCTTCGTAATCCCCTCCGAGTATGGCGTGAAGCTTGGGTATCATCACCTTCTCCTTTCCCCTCAGTTCTATTCTTAAAGACTGAAACCTGTTTCTCTTTATCCCCGTTCCTAAAGGTATGACCGTTCTGTTGCCCACATCGTCAACCGCAACGACCTTGATGACATCCCTTGTAGAGGTATCCACCGGCACACCGAACAGGGCTATGTAAACGTTCCCCTTTACCTTATAAGACCTGAACTTCCTGCCACCCACCTCCACGAAAAGGCGTGCAGGTTCACTTAGCTTTGCCCTTATCCCACCGGATCCGCCCTGCAGGACTACGTAGGGTGCGTAAATCAGGTGTACCCTTGGGGGCTGGGTATCCACGAGCGCCTTGACCTCAAAGCTATCCTTTAGCAGGAAGAACCTCCTGAGCTCCACCACCACCCTCGCCTCTCCATCCTTCAAACCGAGCTTCTTGGGTTCAACGGTGAAGCTTACCTCGTTTACTGTCTTTGGTAGCTTGCCTTCAAAGATGAGAACCTCCCTGCTACCCTGAAGGGCTTTTACAACAACCCTGTCAACGTACGCTCTGGGAGAGACTATGAGACTCACCTCCTTCTTCTTTGGTAGTTTCTCAAGCTGTTGGAGGTTCTCCACTTTGGGCTTAAGGAAGAAGACATTATATACGGTGAAACCGATCACGCCCAGAAGGGCAAGGATCACGACAGTCCTTATAAACCTCTTAATTCCCTGCATCTCCCACCCCTACACAGAACCACTCCTGCTCTTCCAATATTCTATCCACTTTTATACCTCTTCGCTCAAGCATTTCTAAGAACTCCTCCAGCTCTTCCTTTCTGTAAATGCCCGAAAAGACCGCATTCCTTCTGAAGAGCGGTATCAGGCTGTCAAGCTCTTCCCTGAATATGGGGAGTTCAAGGTTCGCAACGAGGAGGTCAGAGCTCTCCTCTATATCAGAGGGTCTTGCGAGCCTGCACTCTACCTCTACCCCGTTGAGCCTGGCGTTCTCCCTGCACGAGCGCACCGCATCCTCGCTAATGTCTATACCAAGAACTTCACCAGCTCCCAGCTTCTTGGCTACTATGGAGAGTATCCCGCTTCCCGTCCCCACGTCTAAGACCGAGTCTCCTTCCCTCAGATATTCCCTGATGAGCCTTATGCAGAGCCTCGTGGTAGGGTGAAGCCCCGTTCCGAAAGCCATACCTGGGTTTATGAAGATCGGAACCTTCCAGGGTGGCATTATCACGAAGTCCTCAACCTCAACAGGTCCAAAGCTCTCCCTCCACTTTTTCCAGTCCTCAGATACCTCCTCAACCCTGTGAGGCTCCATCCCCTCTATGGGTTCGTAGGAGGCGACGGTAATACTACCCTCTTTTCTTTCAAGAACTTCAAGGGGGACGGGTCTTCCCGCAAGGATACCTCCCAGCTCCTCCTCTGTAAGTATATATACGAACCTCTT
>WGFS01000074.1 GCA_015492115.1 Aquificaceae bacterium | reverse complement strand
GAGTACTCAGAGCGCTCTAAGGAGAAGGTGGAGAAGTTCGCCCGGAGACTGGGTGCAAAGGCGATAGTAGTGGATCTTGAAGAGGAGCTTGCGGGCATTCCCGAGCTGAAAAAGGTAACATCAAGGGAAGCCTGCTCCGTCTGCGGTCTCGTGAAGAGATACAACTTCAACAGGGTCGCCAGGGAGAAAGGCTACAGCGTGGTCGCGACGGGGCACAACCTTGACGACGAGGCGAGCTCACTCCTCGCGAACGTCATCAACTGGAACGTAAAGTACCTCGGTAGGAAGTATCCTGTCCTTGAGGAAGAGGGGGGCTTCGTGAGAAAGGTAAAGCCCTTCTGCAAGTTCACTGAGAAGGAGACAGCCCTTTACGCACTTCTCAACAACATAGACTTCATAGAGGAGGAGTGCCCCTTCTCCGAGGACGCGAGCTCCATATTCTACAAGAGTATTCTGAACCAGATAGAGGAGAAGTTCCCCGGAACGAAGCTCAGGTTCTATCTGGAATACCTCAGAAAGGTCTATCCCAGGTTCAGGGAGGGGGAAGATAGGGAGCTCCAGCCCTGTAAGGTCTGTGGTGAGCCGAGCCCTTCGGAGGTCTGTCCCGTTTGCAGGCTCAGGGAGAGGATTGCAGGGTTGAGGGCTTGAATGTATCTATAATTTCTCAGATGCTCCGCGTAGGAAAGGTATCTTACTCAAACACACTGCCTCTCTTCTACTCACTGAAAGACTTTGATCTCATTGAGGGGCATCCCTCAGAGCTTGTGAAGAAGCTCAGAGAGGGTGAGATAGATGCGGGTATAGTCTCATCGGTAGAGTTCTTCTTCAACCCGGAGGAGTACTTCGTCCTTCCTGACATCTCCATATCCTCAAGGGGAAAGGTCTGTTCTGTCCTTCTCCTCTCAAAAAGACCTGTAAAGGAGGTGAAGAGTGTAAGGATAACTCCGAACTCACTCACCTCGCGCTATCTGCTGGGCTACATGCTCAAGGAGGTTCACGGGGTATATCCGGAAGAGGTAACAGAGGGTGAGGACGCCTTCCTCTCCATAGGGGATGAAGCGCTCAGGCTCAGGAAAGATTACGAATTTGCCTACGATCTGGGAGAGGAATGGTTTAACCACACGGGACTTCCCTTCGTGTTCGCTCTCTTTTTGGTCAGGAAGGACGCCCCGAAGGGGCGTGTTAAGGAACTGTATAAGGAGGTAAAGACCTCTTTAAAAAATTTCTTTTCAGACCTTGAGTCGGACAGGCTTGATCTGGGAAAGGACTTCCTCAAACACTACCTGTCGGAGTGCATAGACTACAACCTTGAAAAGGAACACCTTGAGTCCTTGAAAAGGTTCTTCTCTTTTATGGAGAAGGAGACGGGCAAGCCCGCCCCGGAGACTATCTCTCTCTTTCCCCTCTGATGAACTCTTCCACGTACCTCTTAGCCTGCCAGTCGGGATACTGGATCGGCGGGTGCTTCATCGTATAGGCACTTATGGAGTAGAGGGGTCCCGCGATCCCTCTGTCCCTCGCGAGCTTAGCACACCTGACAGCGTCTATCATTGAACCAGCGCTGTTAGGGGAGTCCTCCACGTCCAGCTTCAGCTCCACGTACATGGGAACGTCCCCGAAGAGTTTACCCTCAAGCCTTATGTAGGCTATCTTCCTGTCCTTCAACCAGGGAACCCAGTCGGAGGGTCCTATGTGAACGTTCTCCCAGCTCATACCGCCGGGTATGAGAGAGGTGACCGCCTCCGTCTTGGAAACCTTCTTGGTCTTTAATCTCTCCCTTGCGAGCATGTTGAGAAAGTCCGTGTTACCGCCGAAGTTAAGCTGATAAGTCCTGTCCACCTTCACTCCCCTGTCCAAGAAGAGCTGGGTGAGAGTCCTGTGAACTATGGTCGCCCCCACCTGAGACTTTATGTCGTCACCCACAACGGGTATTCCTCTCTCCTCAAACTTCTTAGCCCACTCCGGATCTGAGACTATAAAGGTCGGCATGGCGTTTATGAAGGAAACTCCAGCCTCAAGGCACGCCTGAGCGTAAAACCTCGCAGCCTGCTCGGAGCCAACGGGAACGTAGTTTATGAGGACGTCCGCCCCTGTCTCTTTGAGAACCCTAATCACATCCTCAAGCTCATCCTCTTTCTCCTCCGCAAGAACGAAGGTTCTGTCCTCAGGGTAGTCCTTCATGTGAGGTGCAAAGCCGTCTAAAACCTTCCCCATCCTCACCTTAACGCCCATGTGGGGAACTTCAGGCTCAAACACCGCGGTGCAGTTCGGAGGGGCAAAGATGGCTTCCGACACATCCTTTCCCACCTTTCTCGCATCTATATCCCACGCGGCAACTATCTCAAGGTCCCAGGGTTTGTAACCCCCTATATCGTCGTGCATCACACCGCCGAAGTCAGCGTCCTGCTTCTTCTGATAGTAATAAATTCCCTGCACGAGGGAGCTTGCACAGTTGCCAACTCCGGCTATGGCAACCCTGACCTTTCCTGCCATACTCTCCACCTCCTGCTGTGGTGTTTGAACCTGTTGTATTCAAAGAGTTTGTTCTCTATCAATAAAATTATATTAACACCACCCCAGGCTTACAACCCTGTTATCATAACATCTAATAAGAACTTCAGGAGGTTTGAGATGCTTCCCAGAGAGCTTATAGATCTTATGAGAGACCTCGGAGTTTTTCCCGTAGTTATAGGAACTGTTGATTCAGAAGGGAATCAGCACATGACCTTTATAACCTGGGTATACCCAACCGACGAGAGGACTCTCAGGTTCGCGGTCAGCTCCAGAGCAAAGACCGCCGAAAACATAAGGCAGACAGGCAAGACCGCCATTCAGGTCTTTGCCCCCGATAAGTCCCTCACCTGCTACGGAACTTCAAGAGAGGTGGTGGAGAAGATAGAGGGTGTTCCCTTTGACGTCTCTGTCTTTGAGATGTCTATAGAGAGCGTGGAGAACTCTCTATTTCCTGGCTCAACGGTAACCGGCGTTATACCCTTTGCCCATACGGGTAAAGTGCTCAAGATGGTTGAGCTGGACGAGAAGGTCATGCAGGCGGTGAGAAACAGGGATTGATGCACCTCAAAGTCCTCCTCCCTAACGGAAAGATCCGTAGTTATTCCGCAGACTGGAAGGGGGGAGAGGCACCCGTAGGTTACAGAGTCCTCGTCCCGACCGGGAAGGGGGGAACTACCGGTATTGTGGTGGGTATAGGGGAGGGAGAGGCGATGGAAAGAGTCCTTGAGTTTCCAGATCCCGCGCCCCTGATAAACTCTTCCGGGCTGTCCCTGGTTGAGGAGCTTTCCGCAGACTACATGACGCCTAAAGGCGTTCTGCTCTTCAGACTGCTTCCCTCAGCCTTCCTCTGGAGAGAGGAGGAGATACTTGTTGTATCGGAGAGGAGAACCCATGGGCTTGATAAGAGGAGTCTTGAACTCATTGAATACCTCAGGAGACGGAGAGGTGTCAAGCCTGAGAACCTGAAGAAGAGGTTTGATCCCTCCCTCATAAAGCTTCTCCTGCGAAAGGGATTTATTTCCTTAAAGAAGGAATGGCGAACTCCCGATGTTGAAGAAAGGTTTTACAGCCTGAACATTCCCCTAAAAGAAGCTCTCACAAAGGTACGTTCAAAGGAGAAGAAAAAACTCATTGTGTTCCTCAGCGGTAGAGAACTCGTGAGCGAGGAGGAGCTTTTAGAGTGGGGGTTTAAGAAGAGGGACATAAACGACCTCCTTAAGAAGGGGATAATAGCCCTTGGGAAAGAGAAACCGAGCCCATTAAGACAGGCGGATCAGGATGTCTTCAAACCTCTGAGAAAAACTCTTTCGGACAGAGTGCTTCTGTGGTCTTCCTTTGATGAGGCGATTGATGAGGTTGCTTCCCTCTCCGCACACAACCTTGAGGAGGGCAGATCCACCCTTGTGATATTCCCCGACTACGGAGAGCTGAAGCTTGCTGTTGAACTCTTTAAGAGGCAGATGGGTGGCGATCTGGTGGAGATCCACTCGCGCGTTCCCTCAAAGAGGGTATACGAAGGGTGGTTCAGAGCGCAGGAGAGAGCTTCGCTGGTTGTAGGAACCTACCTCTCCATACTCTGTCCTGCAAAGGATCTCTCCTCCATAGTCCTATTTGATGAGAGTTCAGCTGGGGTGAAGCTAAGGCATATCAGAAACCTTGACCTCAGAAGGGCGGTCTTCATACTCTCCAGAAAGAGCGCGAGCGATCTTCTCTTCACAACGCCCGCACCCTCACTCAGCTCCTATTACCTCGTGAAAGAGAAGAGAGTGGAGCTGATGGACAGGCATGTGGAACCAGAGACCCTCCTCCTCAGGAGGGAACCCGTTGAGGTGCTTACGGAGGATGCCTGTAAACTCGTAGGAAGAAATAGGGATAAGAGTATACTCTTCCTCGTACCCAAGCAGGGATACAGCTACGTTTACTGCCCACGATGTGAAGCTCTGGTGGAGTGCCCTCGTTGTGGAACCTTCCTCACTTACTCTCTCAGGAGGGAACTCCTCTACTGCACAAACTGCTTTTACAAGCAGGAGGAACTCCTCTGTCCCGAGTGTGAGGGTGAACTGGAAGAGGTGGGTTTTGGGCTTGAGAGGGCGGTGGAGGTTGTTGAGGAAAACTTCGGACTTAGAGAGAACTTCCACTTCTCCACCCACCCGAGCTGGGAGTGTGAATACGATATTGTTGTGGTACTGTCTGCGGACAGCCTCCTATCAATTCCATCTTACAGGGCGAGGGAAGAGCTGATCCTTTACCTCCTCAGGGCAAGGAGCATAGCCAAAGAGACCCTTGTGGTTCAGACCCTCCTCCCGGAGGAGAGGGTGTTCTCAAAGATGAAGGAAGGAAAGCTGTGGGAACTGTACGAGGAAGAGCTAAAGGAAAGGGAGAGGGAACTTCTGCCTCCCTTCTGGAGACTGCTCCTTATAAAAACAACCAACCCCGAACTTGAGAGGTACGTTTTCAAGGTTGTATCACCCAATGTTAGAAGTACCTACAACGTGCAGGAGGGATGTTATGAGCTCCTGATACGTTTTAAGGAAAGGAAGACCCTCTGGAAGGTGAGACAGCTTATGAAACGCTTTTCCAGAGATATAATTGAGGTCAGGGTGGACCCCTTCTGATGAAACTGGTTCGCTTTGCCTTCAGCTTTGCTCTGGGAACACTCCTCAGCAGGATATTGGGCTTTCTGAGGGACGCAGGCATAGCCTACTACTTCGGAGCGAGCTACATCTCCGACGCCTTCTTTATCGCCTTCCGCATACCCAACAGCTTCAGGAGACTGCTTGGGGAGGGAGGTTTCAACGCGGTCTTCGTTCCCCTCTACACCAAGGCTTTAGAGGAAGGAAGGGAACGAGATTTTCTCTCCAAGGTGTTCACCTTCTATGTTATCTCCAACGTTCTCATAACCTTGTTGGGGGTGGTGCTTTCCAGATACATAGTCAGCCTGATAGCCCCCGGCGTAAGAGGAGGGGAGACCTTTGAACTTGCAGTCTTCATGGCGCGCTTTCTCTTCCTGTACCTGATCCTCGTGGGTCTGAACACCTTCTTTATGGGCGTTCTGAACGTCAGAGGGAGATTCTTCGTGCCCGCCTTCTCTCAGGGTATGTTTAACCTCGTATTCCTTTTAACACTCCTCTTACTGGCGGATAACTACGGGTATATAGCCCTCGTGGCAGGTGTTCTCGTGGGGGGCGTCTTTCAGGTTTTAATAAACCTGCCTGTTCTATTACGTGAGAGGGTCTCTTTTTCTCTGTCTTTAAAGCTTGATGAGGATGTCAAGCTCCTGCTCCGGCGTCTGATACCTGCTCTCGGTGGGTTCGGTGTAAATCAGCTCTCCCTGATCATAGACACCTTGCTCGCCTCCTTCCTGCGAACTGGAGCCATATCCTACCTCTACTACGCAAACAGACTCTACCAGCTACCCTTCGGTGTTGTCTCGGTGGGTGTTGCCAACTCCCTCCTCTCTCTGCTCTCCAGAAGAGAGAGCGACAAGGGTGAGGAGCTTACCACAGCCTTCAGACTCATCCTTCTTCTAATGATACCCGCGTCAGCGGGTCTTTTCATGCTCTCCGAAGATATAGTCAGGGTTGTCTACCACAGGGGAAGCTTCACAGAAGAGGATGTTCACTTCAGCGCAGGGGCGCTCTCCATATACAGCCTCGGACTCGTCTTCTCCTCTCTTCAGAAGGTTCTATCCGCTCTCTTCTTCTCCTCGGGGGACACCAAGACTCCGGTTAAGGCTTCCCTTCTGTCGGTTCTGAGCGAGGGTGCCTTAGCATACTTCTTTGCCTTCCTTCTCGGAATCGGTGTGTTTGGGCTTCCCACGGGTACAGCCCTCTCCTCACTCGTGGGTCTCGGATACCTTTGGTTCAGGACGACAAGGAGACCAAAAACCGAACCTCTGGTGTGGACGCTTGTTAAAGTCCTTACAGCTACCGCCATCATGATTATATTGCTTCTGTTTTTGAAAGGGACGGGGCTAAGCCCCGTGGTTACGGTACTGGTATCTATTCCTTCAGCGGTGGTGATTTACTTTTTAACCCTGTTTCTGCTCAGGGAAGAGTTAACCCTGAGATTGAGCAAGCGCCTTGTTGAGAAGTTCGTGAACCCTTGACACCCTTCTTCTCGCCTCGTTCTTGTGGATAACACCCTTACTGGCTGTGTGCTGGATTATGCTGACTACCTGAGGCAGGAACTCCTTTGCCTCCTCCAGCCTGCCCTCCTGAACCATCCTTCTGAACTTCTTTATGTAAGTCCTCATCCTTGAGAGGTGGTATCTGTTCCTCTCCCTTCTCTTGGCGTCTCTCCTTGCCCTCTTGACTGCCTGCTTTGTGTTTGCCATCTTTACAGCTACCTCCTGATCACAACTCGGGGTAGATATTTTATCACCTTTTGTGCCAGCACGTGGGTTATAATCTTAGACTCAAACCACTATCGGAGGACGGAGATGGACATATACGAGTACGAAGCCTACGATAAGATATTCAAAAGGTACGGAATCCCTACACTCAAGTACATGTTCGTTGACCACATAACCGAAGATGTTGAGAACTTCGTAAACCAGCTGGGAGAGTGCGTGGTAAAGTCCCAGGTTCTCGTGGGAAAGAGGGGAAAGGCTGGAGCGGTCAGGGTATGTTCCTCTCCCGAGGAAGCGATTGAGGAGATAAAGACCCTCCTTGAGTACCCCGTCTATGGAGAGATGCCCGTTGGCGTTCTTGTGGTTGAGAAGGCTAACATAGTGAAGGAGATATACGCCTCCATAACCTACTCCACAGAGACCAGAACACCCGTTTTAACCCTATCCTTTGAGGGTGGAGTGGACATAGAGGAGGTTCCACCTGACAAGATAGGCATATTCCCCATAGACCCTCTCAAGGGTCTCTACCCACACATGGTAAGGAACTACCTCCTTGAGCTCGGCATGCCCCACGAGTATCTCTCCGCCATGAGGGAACTCTCTGAGGTAGTGGCAAACATGTACAACGCCTTCTGGAATGCGGAGGCGAGACTCCTTGAGATAAACCCCCTCGCCATAGTGGATGTTAACGGCAAGCTCAGGGTAAGGGCGCTTGATGCGGTGGTCAAGATAGACGACGACGCCAGCATACCGCCCGCCAAGATATACGGCGTGAGAACCGCCATGAGGAGACCACCTACAGAGCGTGAGCTCGCAGCGGCGGAGATAGACAAGGACGACCACAGAGGAAAGGCTGGCTCCTACGTTGAGGTGGACGGAGACATAGCCATGATGACCTTCGGTGGTGGAGGTTCAACGGTTACCATAGAGACCACCTACGCCATAGGCATGAAGCCCGCCAACTTCACCGACATAGGCGGAAACCCTCCAGCGGAGAAGATGTACAAGATAACGAGGATAATCCTCTCCAAACCCGGCATAAGAGGAGTTCTGGTCTGCGGAGGAACAGCAAATAACACGAGGATAGACGTTACCCTCGGAGAGGGTGTCGCCAACGCCATAAGGGATCTCAAGAAGGAAGGAAAGCTTGACCCCAACTGGATATGGGTGGTCAGGAGGAACGGACCCGAGGCTGAGAAGGGTCTGAAGATGCTCTACGAAGCCTTCAAGGAGTGCGGTGTTAAGGGCGAGATATACGACTCCACACTGCCCCTGACGGAGGCTCCCGTTAGACTCAAGGAACTCCTTGACAGGTGCGAATCTAAAGTTGAAGAGGCGAAGGATCAGGAGAGGGTTCTGACGGACGAGCAGGCGAGCGACATGGGGGTGTGAACAGCTCCCAGCCCGTCTATAATTAAAATTCCGACTAATTTCCTCTGGAGGATTAGATATGAAAGCTATCGCCTTCGGTTTCCCCAAGCTCGGAGAGAAGAGAGAGTTTAAGAAGCTGTTAGAGGATTTCTGGAAGGGAAAGATAAGCGAAGAGGAACTCCACGCGGGTATGAGAGACCTCGCCCTCTGGAGGGCTGAGCTATACAGAGAGAACGTGGACCTTATCCCCTCCAACGAGCTTTCCTACTACGATTTCATGCTTGACACTGCCCTTATGGTTGGTGCAATTCCCCAGAGGTTCGGAGAGTTCAGGGGAATGGAGACATACTTTGAGATGGCGAGAGGCAAGAGCGCTCTTGAAATGACCAAGTGGTTCAACACCAACTATCACTATTTAGTCCCCGAGATAGAGAGGGAAGAGTTCAGGCTCTTCATAAACAAACCCCTCAACGATTACGAGTTTTACAAGCAGAAAGGCTACGAGACCGCACCCCAGATGATCGGAGCCTACACCTTCCTCAGAATGTCCAAGGCTCTCAGGAGAAAGGAGGGAGAGCTACCCATCTACGAGATAGAGAAGATAGAGGACCGAGATCAGTTTGAACGCCTCACAGACAAGCTTTTGCCTGTATATAAAGAAGTCCTTGAGTCTCTCAAGAAGGCTGGCTGTCAGAGAGTCCACATAGAGGAACCCGCCCTCGTCCTTGACACGGAAGGCTGGCAGTGGGACATGGTTGAGAGGGTATATGGCGAACTCTCCAGGGTCGGGATAGAGATAGCTCTCTTTACCTACTACGACAGCGTTTCCGACTACGAGAG
>WGFS01000073.1 GCA_015492115.1 Aquificaceae bacterium | reverse complement strand
GGGGACATGGACTTCCTCCTCCGCCTCCTCCTTCTTGGTAGCCCAGGGTCCGAGGGGAAAGTTTATCATCACCGGATTGGGTATGTCAGGCTGGTAGAGGATCATGCTACCCTTCTTGAGCATTATCGCCCTCTGCCTGAAGTTACCCGTCAGGAACTCGTACTCCTTGCTCAGAACCTCCGAGCTGTCCAGCCTTCCCGTCACCTTTATCGCCGCGTTCGCCACTATCCTCTTCTCCACCTCGCTCGCGGTCTGCTGTGCTCCTATCAGTATCACTCCCAGGCTCCTGCCCCTCTCAGCTATGTCAAGCAGTATGTCCTTGATGGGGCTCCACCTGTCCTTTGGAGCGTACTTATTAAGTTCGTCAAGAACCACGAAGATTTTAGGGTAGGGCTCTCCACTCTCCTCCTTCTCTCTGAATATCCTCTTCAGTATTGAACCCACAACGAACATCTTGGCTATACCGTGAAGGTCAGAGATGTCTATAACGGTGAGCTGGCTCGCCTTCCAGTCTATGGGTCTTGTCTGATGACCGTATATCAGGTTCCTGCAGTGGCTCGCGGAATGATGGAACCTCCTGAGAAAGGCGTAGGCTGTCGCTGTAGCCGCGGTTCCGAACCACTCCCTGTACCTGTCCTGGTCTGTCTTGCTCTCCTTATCCTCTATGACCTCCTGGAGTATCTCCCTCAGCTTGTCCAGACTCTCTATCTCCCTACCGTTCTCGTCTATGAGGATGTCCGGGGGGCTGTTCCTGGCAAGCTGTTGGAGCTTTTCGGTCACCCTGTCTATGACGTAGTGGAGGGAGGAGGCGCCCTCGTCTCCCTCAGCGAAGAGGAACCTCAGCAGTCCCTCCTGGGCAAACTCCTTCATGCTCCAGCAGTAGGGTCTAACGCTGTCAAGCCTGTCCCTGGTAGCTGGCACATCGCTTCCCGGTATCTCTGGAGGGGCAAAGAAGCCCACCCTTGAGAAGGGCTTTGGCTCAAGCCCCATCCTCCTGAAGTCCGACTCAAACTTTTCTCCGAACTTCCTGTTCTTCTTGTCTATCCAGAGGAGGTCTTTCCCTTTAACGTTGAATATTAGCCCATGTATCCTGTTCCGGTCATCCGCCTTCTGGAATATGGAGTAAAGGAGGAAGAGGGCGTAAGAGGTCTTGGTCGCAACTCCCGACATCCCCGATATGGACACGTGGGCACCCTCCCTTCCGTTCAGGAAGTCGTAGTTTAGGTAAACCACATCCCCGCTCCTTGAGAGCCCCACGGGTATCCTGTTCTTCATATTGTCGTAGTAGAGGGCTTTCTCAAGCTCCTCTCCCTGTGCCCTGAAGGCTGGGTCTCCGGGCGTGGGTGGTATGAATATCTCCGGCTCTATCCTGGTCACCATAACCTTAGCCATGTAGGCTATGTTCGCGGGAACTATACCGCTGTTGACGAGCTGGGCGTCGTAAACGAGCTCAACCCCTTCAAGGAACTTCTGAACCTCGTGAACGAGTCCGTAGAACTTTATCTCCTTGGAGCTACCGTCTATCCTGGAGCTGACCATGACGACGTCGTCAAGCTGGAGGTAGCTCCCGCTCTCAACCCCAATCCAGAACTCAAGGGGATTTGAGGGCTTGGTTCCAAGGACTATACCAACGGGCTTCATCTCCTAACCTCCGTAAATTTCTCTGAGTATCTCCTCACCTCCCCTTCCGAGAAGTTCTTCAGCGAGTCTCTCACCGACCTTCTCCGCCTCCTCAACTCTTCCCTCTTCCTCACCTTCAATAAATTTATGCCCCTCAAGGTCAGAGATGAAACCTTTTATGAGCACCTTACCGTTCTCCACCCTTGCGAAGGCCCCTATGGGAACCTGACAGCCTCCCTCAAGCCTTCTGAGGAAAGCCCTCTCACACTCAGCCCTCACGTAGCTCTCCGGGTGGTTGAGAGGAGCTACGAGCCTCCTCGTCTCCTCGTCCTCTTCCCGTATCTCTATGGCAAGGCTCCCCTGTCCAACCGCAGGTATGAAGTAGTCTAAGACTTCCGCGACCTCCCCCTCGTAGCCCATCCTCTTCACACCCGCGTGGGCTAAGATTATGGCGTCGTACTGACCCTCCTTGAGCTTTCTGACCCTCGTATCCACGTTCCCCCTGAGAACTTCAACGTTAAGGTCTCTCCTCAACCTCCTTAGCTGTACCTGCCTTCTCAGAGAGGATGTCCCCACCTTTGCTCCGGAGGGAAGTTCGGAGAGTTTCCTGTTTCCCCGTGAGAGTAAGACATCGTAAGGGTCCTCCCTCTCCGTGATGGCGGAAAGTGTAAGGCCTTCAGGCAGAACCATCGGAACGTCCTTGAGGGAGTGAACCGCGAGGTCTATCCTGCCCTCCACGAGAGCCTGCTCTATCTCTTTAACGAAGAGCCCCTTCCCACCTATCTTCGCGAGGGGTGAGTCCAGTATCTTATCGCCCGTGGTGGTTATCTTCACGAGCTCCACCTCAATACCCCAGTGTCTTTCAAGGAAGTCCTTAACGAAGTTAGCCTGCCAGAGGGCGAGCTTGCTCTTTCTCGTTCCTATCCTTACACGCATAGAGCTATTATATGACCGAGCGTAGCTTGTCTTTACCCAAAAACTTTGTATCATATTAAGCATGTTTCAGTTCAGCGAAGAGCAGATAAAGAGGTATGCCAGGCACATAATCCTGCCCGAGGTCGGCGGTAAGGGTCAGGAGAAGCTACTCAAGTCAAAGGTCTTGGTGATCGGAGCTGGAGGGCTTGGCTCCCCTGCGCTGTTCTACCTCGCCGCGGCTGGGGTCGGCACCATAGGTGTCGTTGACTACGACGTTGTTGACTTCTCAAACCTTCAGAGACAGATACTCCACACCACGGAGAGGGTCGGTGTCCCCAAGGTGGAGTCAGCCAAGAAGACCCTTGAGTCACTGAACCCCGATGTTGAGGTGATAACCTACAACCAGATGGTGAACAAAGAGAACATAATGGATCTCATAAAGGACTACGACGTCGTACTTGACGGAACGGACAACTTCCCCACGAGGTTCCTCATAAACGATGCCTGCTACTTCATGGGGAAGCCTCTCGTTTCCGCAGCGATGCTCAGGTTTGAAGGGCAGTGCACCGTGTTTGACTACAGGGACAAGGAGAACTCCCCCTGTTACAGATGTCTCTTTCCAGAGCCTCCTCCCCCCGGTATGGTTCCCTCCTGTCAGGAGGCGGGGATACTGGGCTCAATAGGGGGAATAATGGGCTGTATCCAGGCTACCGAGGCTATAAAGCTCCTCCTGGGCATAGGTGAGCCTCTGGTCGGAAGGCTCCTCATAATGGATGCCCTCTCCATGGACTTCAGAAAGGTCAAGCTCAGGAAGGACCCAGAGTGCCCCCTCTGTGGAAAGGAACCCAAGATAAAGGAGCTTATAGAGTACGACCACACCTGCGAGGCAAGGTTCTGACCCATGAAGGTGCTCCTCTCGGACTCCAACCTAATCACCTCTTCAAAGGTGAGCTCCCTCCTGAAGTCTCAGGGCTGGAATGTATTCTCCGCAAGCAGGTGGAACAAGGCTAAGGAGCTCCTTGACGCAAACCCGGACATAAAGGTCGCTGTCATAAACCTTGAGGGTTTCGGCGGTGTGGAGCTCTTAGAGAATCTGAAGAGAGAAAGACCGGACATAAAGGTCGTTGCCTACTGCGGGCACATGAACATACAGCTTCAGGCGAAGGCAAAGGAGCTGGGAGCGGAGATCGTAGTTCCCAACAGCGCGATAGTCAGCTCTGCGGTGGAGCTGGTTAAGGAGCTCACCTCTTGACCCAGGTTATCGGTCCGTAGTGTATCTCCGAAGCGCTCTGACCTATAGCCTCAGACAGGGAGGGATGTGAGTACATACTCTTGGATGCAAACTCCACATCCTTGTGGTCTCTCATCATGTGAACGACCTGGTGAATAAGTTCCCCTGCGTTGGGACCAACTATATGACAGCCCAGTATCTCACCCGTGTCCTCATCGGCGACTATCCTCACAAAGCCCTCGTTCTCACCATCGTCCATCGCCTTGGGATTCGGCACGAAGGAGGTAACGCCTACCATAACCTCGTAGTCCTCATCCTCAGCTTGCTCCTCCGTAAGACCAACGCTCGCCACCTCAAAGGCCGAGTAGATTATCTTTGGAACGATCCTGTCATCCCTCTTCCAGTCCGTTCCACCGAGCATGTGGTTTACCGCTATCTTCCCCTCGTACATAGCCTTGTGGGCGAGCATGAGCGGTGAGGTGATGTCACCGCAGGCGTATATGTTCGGGATGTTTGTCTGGGAGTACTCGTTAACCTTAACAAAGCCCCTCTCGTCGGTCTCAACACCGATCTCCTCAAGCCCAAAACCGGAGGTGTTCGGCTTCCTGCCCACCGCGAGCAGTATGAAGTCCGCTTTTATCTCCGTCCCATCGGAAAGTTTGGCATTCACGCCCTCCGATGACTTCTCCCAGCTCTCAACGGTGGTCTTCGTCCTTATATCCACACCGAGCTGTTTGAGCCTCCTTCCCAAGTACCTCGCCGAGTCTTCGGGTATGTCCTCAGAGGGTAGAACCCTCCTCTGGAGCTCAACGAGCGTAACCTCAGAACCGTACTTCCTGAATATGTATGCGAACTCAACCCCTACCGCCCCGCCACCGACTATGAGGAGCTTCTTAGGGATGAAGTCTATGTCCCATACCTGGTCTGTATCAACCACATACCTTCCGTCGGGGACGAGCTTTCCCACACCCACAGGTCTTGAACCGGTCGCAACGAGGATAAACTTCGTCTTTATGGTCTCCTCAGCCCCCTCAACGAACACCGTGTTTGGGTCCTTTATAACCCCCCTGCCGTAAACTATGGGTAGGTTTATCTGCTGGGCGAACTTCTTGAAGTTCTCCCTTATGGTCACGACAACATCGTCCCTGCCCTCCATAAGCCTGCGGTAGTCCAAGTCGTACCCCTTGGGGAGTATCCCCCATCTGTCCATCTTCTCAAACTTGTCAAGCAGGTAGGCACCGTGCCTCATATACTTGGAGGGTATGCACCCTCTGTTCAGACAGTTCCCTCCAACGGTATCCGGGGAAAGCTCAACGAGGACTGTCCTCATACCCCTCCTGTAAGCGTATATGCCAGCTTCGTACCCTCCACTTCCAGCACCCACTATCACGAGGTCAGCTTCCATCCCAAACCTCCTCCGGAATTAAGAATATTATGATAAACCTAATTTCCCTCGCCCTGTCCCATTGGTAGTCTGAAGGTGTAAATTAATCTCATGCACAGAAAGAATAAGGAGTTAGCCAGGATATTTGAGAAGATAGCGGACATCCTTGAGTTCCTGGGGGACAACATATACAGGGTAAACTCCTACAGGAGAGCCTCAACTCTGATATCCGAGCTTCCTGAGGATATTGAGGAGCTCTACAGGAGCGGGAAGCTTTCCAGACTACCGGGGATAGGTTCCTCAACCCTACTGAAGATAGAGGAGTTCCTGAGAACGGGAACGGTCAAGAAGTACGAAGACCTCAGGAAGAGGGTTCCGGAGGACCTTTTGGAGCTGATGGACGTGTCCGGGATAGGACCAAAGACCCTGAAGACCGCTTACGAGAAGCTCGGGGTTAGGACGAAGGACGACTTCATAAGGGTTCTGAAGGACGGCTCCCTTGCAAAGCTCCCCGGATTTGGTCCTAAGAAGGTGGAGAAGATACTCAAGGGGATAGAGCTCTGGGAGAGCGTCCAGGAGAGGATACCCCTGATAGAAGCCTACCCTATGGCTCAGGATGTCCTTGAGTACATGAGGGGGGAGGAGAGTATAAGGGAGATCTCCGTCGCGGGAAGCCTCAGGAGGATGAAGGAGACCATAGGGGACATAGACATACTCGTTTCCGCTGAGAGGAAGGACTGGCGCAAGATCCACGAGCACTTCGTTAAGTACCCCGAGGTTGACAAGATCCTCGCCAAGGGGGAGACGAAGTCAAGTGTGGTTCTGAAGAACGGTCGTCAGGTTGACCTCAGGACGGTTGAACCGATAAGCTGGGGGGCAGCGCTTCAGTACTTCACGGGTTCCAAACAGCACAACGTGAGGGTCAGGGACATAGCCAAGGAGAAGGGACTGAAAGTGAACGAGTACGGCGTCTTCAAGGCTGATACCGAGGAGAGGCTCGGGGGTGAGAGAGAGGAGGAGGTCTATGAGCTCGTGGGTATGGAGTGGATACCGCCTGAGATAAGGGAGAACTGGGGGGAGATAGAGCTTGCCCTTGAGAGGAAACTCCCCAAGCTCGTTGAGTTTGAGGACATAAAGGGTGACTTCCACATGCACACAAACTGGAGCGACGGGATAAATCCCCTTGAGGAGGTGGTTGAATACGCCCACAAGCTTGGCTACGAGTACATAGTTATAGGAGACCACTCCCAGAGCGCTCGGGTCGCCAACGGGCTGACGCCGGAGAGGTACATGGAACAGTGGAAGCTGATAGAGAAATTGAACAGGGTTTACAACCCGAAGGGTCTTTACATACTGAAGGGCTGTGAGGTTGATATCCTACCGGACGGGAACCTTGACCTGCCGGACGAAGTCCTTGAAGGCTTTGATTTTGTTGTCGCTTCCATACATTCCCGCTTCAACCAGGACAACACCTTAAGGATACTGAGGGCTATGGAGAACCCCTACGTAAACCTGATAGGGCATCCAACGGGGAAGGCTTACGGGCAGAGGGAGGGATACCCTCTGGACATGGAAAAGGTCATGGACGTCGCAAAGGAAACGGGGACAGCCCTTGAGATAAACACCTTCAGGATAGATCTCTCACCGGAGAACATAAGGAGGTGTGTTGAGAGGGGGGTGATGATGGCGGTCGTCACGGACGCCCACTCTGTCACGCATCTACCCTACATAAGGGTCGGTGTGGGCATAGCGAGGAGGGGATGGGCGCCTCCTGAACTCATACTCAACACGAGAGACCTGAAGGGGATAAGGGACTTCGTCCTCCAGAAGAGGAAGAGGCTCGCGAAAACCTGAACTCAGTGGGCTGTACAGACGGAGCAAACATCAAAGCTCCTCAGGACTATCTCCGCCTTTACCTCCGAGTCCACACCTATCAGCGCCCTCTCAGCCACGCCTAGGTTCTTTGAATCTCGGGGACCGAGGTTCCACACGGTTGGAGTGATTATGTTGTAGCTCCTTATCCTGCCCTCCTCCACCTCAAGCTCATGTATGAGAGTCCCCCGCGACGCCTCCACCACGCCCACTCCTCTTCCACTGAGCTGACCGGTATCAACTTTGGGCTTAACCCACGAAGGTTCACTCAGCTCAATGTCATCTGTCAGCTCCAAGGCAGTGTTGAGCAGTCTGGCGCACTCGTCTATCCTCGCAAGGACTCTGACCATGGCTGAGTCTCCAAACTCTCTGAAGAGGGATTTCACAACCCTGTTCCCGGAGACCAGCTGGCGGGCGAGGGGTCCGGTCTCGTGGGGAAGACCGGCGTACCTTGCGGACTTTGACCACGTGTAAGCTCTCCTGTTACCGCTCAGGAAGCAGAACTCCTCGGACTCCGACACCTCGGAGAGCTCAAACCTCCTCCTTCTGGAGTTCCCGGGAAGTACACCGCTTGAGAAGAGGGGCTCAAGCTCCCCTCCGGAGACGAACCTCCCGTAGCTCCTGCCGAGCTCATGGATACCGTGCTTCACAGATACCTCTACAAACACACCCACATCCCCCCTGACCTTCTCCAGGTAGTTACCGCCCTGAAGGGAAAGGTAGTTATCAAGGGGCATACCGAGTGTCCTTTCCTCAAGGAACTTCCTGAACTCCTCAAGGTACACCCTTGCCTGCATGACCTCGTAGTCTGTCGGGTCGCACATTACCCCTCCTGGAAGGGCGTAGGAGGTATGGGGCCACTGTCCTCCAAAGAGGGCGATCACCTTTATGGGCAGACCGCTCGCCCTGAGGGCTTCTTTCCATGCTCTTCCCCTCAGAGGTTCGTACATACCTCTCAGAGAGGGTTCAAGCTTTATCAGGTCAGGGAAGAGGTGCAGGTAGAACCATCTGATGTGATTCTGGAGTATCTCACACACAAGGGTGAGCTTCCTTATGCTGAGGGCTTTCTCCGATAGGGTGAGATCAAGTCCTTCGTTGAGGTAAACGCTCTCTATAGCCTTAACCGTAGCCATGAGGTGGGCATGACCGCATATACCGCACACCCTCGGCGTTATAACAAGGGCGTCCAGGACAGGTTTCCCGACGAGAACCTTCTCAAAGCCCCTGTAGCTGGGTGCTGATATGAATGCGTCCTTCACCCTGTTGTTCTTCCAGTGCAGTCTGAGTTCAACCTCTCCCTCAACCCTGTTGAGAACCTTTCTCTCAACCTTCATCAATGAGCCTCTTCTTCAATCTCTCCGGAGCGAAGGTC
>WGFS01000072.1 GCA_015492115.1 Aquificaceae bacterium | reverse complement strand
CTCAAGAAGAGCCTGTGCCTTCTCCTTGACCCTCTCCCACTCCTTGAGCTCTTCCATAGTCTGGGCTGTCGCGAGCTTCCTGACAGCCTCCTCAAACTCCTGCTTTGCCTTTCCAACGTCTATATCGCCGCCCTCGTAAGCTTCCTCCGAGAGTATGAGAACCTTCTCGGGTGTAACGTCAACAACTCCGTAGGTTACAGCCATGCCTTGTTTCTCATCCCCATCAAAGTAAACCAGCCCCGGCTTGAGGAGCGTCATCAGGTACATGTGTTGCTGTAGCACTCCTATCTCACCTTCCGTGGTGGGTATGTTAACGGAGTTCACCTCTCTTGAGAACGAGAGTCCCTGTGGGGTAACTATCTCAACCCTGATCATGGTTATAAGAGTATATCATAAATAGAGCATGAAGCCCGTCCTCTTAGCCCTGCTAATAGCATTCCTCGCCTTCCTTCCCTTCAATCTCATGAATTCGCCTGAAGAGGGAAAGGTAAACCTTGTAAAGGTAAACCCCGAAGATTTCAACCCAAAACCTGGCAGGGAAGGTGGAACCATTTACTTTATACTCAACGGAGACCCGAAGACCCTCAACCCCGCACTCGCTCAGGAGACCACCTCAACCGCTGTTATAGGAGACCTCTTCTCAGGTCTTACCAGGCTGAACCTGAAGACGATGAAACCCGAGCCCGATCTCGCTGAAAGCTGGGAAGTGTCAGAGGATGGAAAGGTCTGGACCTTTCACCTGAGGAAGGACGTGAGGTGGAGCGACGGGGTGCCCTTCACCGCTGACGATGTGGTTTTCACCTTCAACGATGTTTACTACAACGACAGCATACCCTCCTCCACAAGAGACATACTCACCGTAAAGGGCAGGAAGATAAAGGTTGAAAAGGTGGATGACTACACGGTCAGGTTCACACTGCCTGAGCCATTCGCACCCTTTCTGAACGCCCTTTCCGCGGACATACTGCCAAAGCACAAGCTGGAGAGGTATGTGAGGGAAGGAACCTTCAACACAGCCTGGAATGTGAACACAGACCCAAAGGAGATAGTTGGGACAGGACCGTGGAGGATAAAGGAGTACGTGAAGGGTCAGAGGGTTGTTTACGAGAGAAACCCCTACTATTACCGCAGGGATGAGAGAGGGAACAGACTCCCCTACATAACCCGAAGGGTGGGTATCATAGTGAGCGACCCCGATACAGCCCTTCTCAAGTTCTCAAATGGAGAGGTTGACTACATAGGTCTCAGACCTCAGGACATACAGCACATCGCCAAACTCAGGAGGAAGGATATAAAAGTCTATGATCTCGGATCAACTCCCTCCACCACGTTCCTGGTATTCAACCAGAACCCGAGGGCTAAGATAGCTAAATACAAACTGAGATGGTTCCAGAACAGAGTTTTCAGGATAGCCATATCCCACGCAATAGACAGGGAGGGTATATGCTACCTCGTTTACAACGGGCTTGCGAAACCCCTCTACACACCAATAACGGAGGCAAACAGACCCTACTACGATGAGAAGTACTACCCAACCTACGAGTACGACCTCAAGAAGGCAAGGGAGCTCCTGGAGAGCATAGGCTTCAAAGATAGGGACGGAGATGGGATACTTGAAGACCCCGAGGGTCACGACCTGAAGTTTACCCTGATAACCAACGCGGGCAACAAAGAGAGGGAGACGATCGGGAACATAATCAAGGAAGACCTGAGGAAGATAGGGATTGAGGTTCACTTCCAGCCCATAGACTTCAACTCTCTTGTCGCGAGGCTCACCGCCCCTCCCTACGAGTGGGAAGCTGTCATAATAGGTCTCACGGGATCCCTTGACCCCCACTTTGGGAGAAACGTCTGGCACTCCTCCGGGACTCTGCACATGTGGAACCCTCAGCAGAAGAAGCCGGCAACGGAGTGGGAGGCAGAGGTTGACAGGCTGATAGACCGCGGAGCGGTTGAGTTGAACTTCAAGAAGAGGGTGGATATATACAAGAAAGCTTTCAGGATAATAACAGAGGAACAGCCCATGATATTCATAGCCACGCCCAAGAGCCTCCTCGCAGTTTACGACAGGTTTGAGAACCTATTCCCGACAGTCTGGGGCTGGTACGAGGAGGAGAGGCTCTTCATAAAACCCTAAGCGGTTCTGTTCGTTCTATTACTCTTCCTGTACTTTTCAACCTCATGAAAGAACTTGTTTACCGCCCTCACTATCAGCCTTCTCGCCTCCCTTCTGTTCCTTATCCCGAAGTCCTCCATGAAGGTTCTTACATCCCCTTCAAAGTACCTGCCCGCTATTATCTCCCTGAGAGGGCTCTCAAGCCTCTCTATTATGTTCTCAATATCAACAGCGTATATCACTATGCTCTCAAAGTAAGCGTTCCTGTGGAGCTTCTCCTCGGTGTTGGGTTTCACGAAGAGCTTTGCTTTGGGCTTTCTCGCACCGTTCTTACAGCTTTCGTACCTGTCCAGGATATCCCCTATCACCCAGACCTTGTAGTGGTAAGGTCCGATAGCCCCCATGTAAACCTCCCAAGTCTCCTAATTTAAAGAGCCGATCTGACCTTTTCAAGGTCCTCTACCTTCTCTACGTTGAACACCCTGACGCTGGGAACAGTTTGCTGTATAAGCCTGGAGAGAACGTTCTTTGGCCCCACCTCTATGAAGGTGTCCACACCCTTGGCAACCATGTACTCAACGCTCTGATACCACCTCACCGGAGAGAACATCTGCCTGTAGAGGTTCTCCCTTATCTCGTGAGCCATCGTGTGTTCCCTCGCCGTGTAGTTCTGAACTATTGGAATTTCAATGTTCTTTATGGGTGTCTGGGCAAGCTTTAGCTTGAACGCATCTGCTGCGTCCTTCATGAGGGAGCAGTGGGAGGGGACGGAAACCTTCAAGGGTATTACCCTTGCACCCCTCTCCTTCGCGATCTCTCCTGCCTTCTCAACAGCCTGCCTCTCCCCGGATATGACGGTCTGCTGGGGGGAGTTGTAGTTGGCAGGTTCAACCACCCCGTAATCCCTTGCCTCCTCGCATATCTTCTCTACCTCTTCCGGGGGGATCTTCAATATAGCGGACATCGCACCTTTACCTTCGGGTACAGCGGACTGCATGTACTTCCCTCTCAGGTAGGTCAGCCTGACCGCCTCAAAGGGTTCAATCCCGCCTGCGACAAGGAGAGCTGTGTACTCACCGAGGGAGTGCCCCGCTACATATTCTGGTTTTGGAAAGCCCATGTCCTCCATGACCCTGTATATGGCGTAGGAGGCTACCAGTATGCCCGGCTGGGTGTACACGGTTCTGTTTAACTTTTCCTCAGGACCCTTTAGGACGACCTCCACAAGGTCGGGAAGTGACATCCTGAGAGCCTGCTCGGCGGTGTGGAATACGTCTGCGGACTGATGGAACTCCCTGTAAAAGTCGTAAGCCATACCCACATACTGGGACCCTTGACCAGGAAAAACGTAGGCGACCTTTCCCATGGAGGATTATTCTATTGGAAGTTGGAGCTTTTACGTCAGGTAAAATTCACACACACCCCGCACCTTTGCCTTTCTTGACAAAAGGCTTAAAATAGGATAATCCTTCTAAAACGTCGTTTTAAGATCAGGAGGTAGGAAATGGCTAAGGGCACCGTCGCTTGGAAGATAATCAAAGAGCACCTCGTGAGTGGAAAGATGGAACCGGGGGAGGAGATAGCAATAAGGATAGACCAGACCCTTACCCAGGACGCCACAGGAACGATGGCATACCTTGAGTTTGAGGCAATGGGCGTTCCGAGGGTGAGGACGGAACTCTCGGTAAGCTACATAGACCACAACATGCTCCAGACGGACTTTAGAAATCCGGATGACCACAAGTATCTGATGAGCGTTGCCAAGCGCTTCGGTCTCTGGCTTTCAAAACCCGGAAACGGGATATGCCATCAGGTTCACGTGGAGAGGTTCGCAAAGCCCGGGAAGACCCTTCTTGGCTCAGATTCCCACACACCCACCAGCGGTGGCGTTGGAATGCTCGCCATAGGTGCGGGAGGACTGGACGTTGCCGCTGCGATGGCAGGAGAACCCTTCTACCTGAAGATGCCCAAGATAGTGGGTGTTAAGCTCACGGGAAAGATGCCCGAGTGGGTTACCGCAAAGGACATAATCCTTGAGCTTCTGAGAAGGCTCACGGTAAAGGGCGGTCTGGGGAAGATCTTTGAGTACTTCGGCGAGGGCGTAAAGGAGCTATCCGTTCCCGAGAGGTCAACGATCACCAACATGGGTGCGGAGCTGGGAGCTACCACCTCCATCTTCCCTTCCGACGAGATCACGAGAGCTTACCTGAGGGCCCAGGGAAGGGAGGAGGACTGGACTGAACTCCTGCCGGACGCGGACGCCGAATACGACGAGGTGGTTGAGATAAACCTCTCCGAGCTTGAACCCCTCATAGCCCAGCCCCACTCCCCCGACAACGTGGTGCCCGTTAGGGAGATAGAGGGTATAAAGGTTGACCAGGTGGTCATAGGCTCCTGCACCAACTCCTCCTTTGTTGACCTTACGAGAAGTGCCAAGCTCCTTGAGGGCAGGAAGGTTCACCCCGATGTGGTTTTTGCGGTTGCACCCGGGTCAAAGCAGGCTCTTGAGCTGATAACTGAAAACGGGGGACTCCTCAACTTCCTGAAGGCTGGAGCAAGGATACTTGAGAGCGCCTGCGGACCCTGTATAGGCATGGGCTACGCCCCACCCAGCGGTGGAGTCTCCATAAGGAGCTTCAACAGGAACTTTGAGGGAAGGTCTGGAACGCCCGATGCGAAGGTCTACCTTGCCTCTCCCGAGACCTGCGTCGCCTGTGCCATAGCGGGAGAGATCATAGACCCCAGAAAGCTTGCGGAGAGAACGGGTGCCAGGTGGATAAGGGTTGAGATGCCCGAGAGGTTCCCTTACGGAGACGAGGCGTTTATAGAGCCCCTACCACCGGAAGAGGCTGAAAAGGTTGAGATATACAGAGGACCCAACATAAAGCCCCTGCCACCCTTTGACGAGCTACCAGAGAAACTTTCTGGAGAGGTTGCCCTCATAGTCGGGGACAACATAACCACCGACCACATAATGCCTGCGGGTGCGAAGATCCTTCCCCTGAGGTCAAACATATATGCGATTTCAGAGTACGTTTACCACTACGTTGACCCAGAGTTCGTGCCCAGGATAAAGGCTATAAAGGAGAAGGGCAAGGCTGGAGTTATCATAGGTGGGGAGAACTACGGACAGGGTTCATCCAGAGAACACGCTGCGCTCGCCCCGAGGTTCCTTGGTGTCAGGGCTGTTATAGCCAAGTCCTTTGCCAGGATACACCATGCCAACCTCGTGAACTTCGGTATAGTACCCCTGGAGTTCGTGGACAAGGAGGACTACGACAGATTCACACTTGGAGATGAGATAGAGATACCAGAACTTATCCAGAGGCTGAAGGAAGGGAAAGAAGTGCTTGTTATAAACAGGACCACTGGAGAGGAGATACCCTGCAGGTACAACCTTACACCCTATCAGGTAGAGGTTCTCCTTGGAGGCGGAAGACTCAACTACATAAAGAGGAAGCAGGCTCAGGAGGTGAGAAGCTAAGGAGGTGGAAATCATGACCATGAGGAAGGTGGTCTCTATAGTAGGAGCGGGGAACGTTGGAGAACATGTCGCAAGCCTCATCGCCCTGAAGGGCTTCGCTGATGTCAGGCTCTTTGATATACCACGGAAGGTTGAAGACAAGGTCTTTGAACCCGTCAAGGGAAAGGCTCTTGACATGAAACAGATGGTCGCTGCGATGGATATAGATACCAAGATAGATGGCTTCACCGTATCTCCCGAAGGAGACGGATACGAGCCCATGGTTGACAGCGACATAGTGGTTATAACCGCGGGGTTTCCAAGGAGACCGGGTATGTCCCGAGAGGATCTCCTTGAGGCTAACATAAGGATACTCTCAACCATAATATCCAGAGTTCGTCAGTACGCTCCAAACTCCATACTCATGGTGGTCACCAACCCAGTGGACATAATGACCTACGCTGCGGTAAAGCTCAGCGGTTTCCCCGCGAGCAGGGTTGTGGGCATGGCCGGTGTACTTGACTCCGCGAGATTCAAGACCTTCATAGCGGAGGAGCTCAGGGTTTCTCCCAAGGACATACACGCCTACGTTATAGGGGGACACGGAGACGAGATGGTGCCCCTCATATCCATGTCAAACGTTGGAGGCATACCCCTGAAGGATCTCATACCTAAGGATAAGCTGAACGACCTGATCCAGAGAACCCGTTTTGGCGGTGGTGAGATCGTGAACCTGATGGGGACATCCGCATACTACGCTCCAGCTGCAGCAGTCGTTGACATGGTTGAGGCTCTCGTTACCAACAGCAGGAGGATACTCCCCTGCTCCGTTTACCTTGATGGAGAAGCGGGAGAATACTACGGCGTGAAAGGCTTCTGTGTTGGAGTTCCTGTAAAGCTGGGAGCCAACGGGGTTGAAGACATAATAAAGGTGCCTATGATAGAGGAAGAAAGGCAGATGTGGAACAGATCCGTTGAGTCTGTTAGAAAGAGTGTTGAGATTGCGGAGGTGATGCTCGGTGAGAAGAGTGCAAGCGCATGAGATAACCGAAGCTGTGAAGGAGCTCACCATAAAGGCTAACTGTGAGATACCGGAAGAGACGGTAGCCCTCTTTAAGGAGGCTCTTGGAAGAGAGGAGTCCCCTCTCGGAAGGGAGGTGCTCCAGCAGATACTCCAGAACACGGAGATAGCCCTCAAGGAGAGGATGCCTTACTGTCAGGATACCGGCGTAACCGTCGTATTCATAGAGCTCGGTCAGGAGGTGGTGATAGAAGGCGGTGACCTTGAGTCCGCGGTGAACGAGGGTGTGAGACAGGCTACTAAGGAGGCTCTTCTCAGGGCTTCCATGGTCTGGGATCCTCTCTTTGAGAGGAAGAACACGGGCGACAACACGCCCGCGGTGATACACACCGAGGTCGTTCCCGGTGACAGGGTAAAGATAACGGTCGCCCCGAAGGGTGCCGGTTCCGAAAACACCTCCAGACTCGCCATGCTGAAGCCTGCGGACGGATGGGAAGGTGCAAAGAGGTTCATCCTTGAGACTGTCAAGAATGCTGGACCGAACGCCTGCCCTCCATTAACGGTGGGTGTGGGTATAGGTGGAAACTTTGAGTACTGCGCCTACCTCGCCAAGAAAGCCCTCCTGAGACCTCATGGCGAAAGGCATTCTGACCCACTTATAGCAAAGATTGAGGAGGAGCTCATAGAGGACATAAACAAGCTGGGGCTGGGTCCCATGGGCTTTGGTGGAACTGTTACCGCGGTTGACGTTAAGGTGGAGATGTATCCCTGCCACATAGCCTCCCTTCCCGTTGCGGTAAACATACAGTGTCATGCTTCAAGACATGCGGAGAAGGTGATTTGAAGTACATTCTCATACTTGCGGTAATAGGTCTTATTACGGTTATGTTCCTGTCTGGCTTCATGTTCAGGGTTTTGAGGAGCGAGTTTTCCAAGAAGAGGAAAGGATGGAGATAGTCCTCCTCTCCCTTTATGCAGGCTCGCTCTTCTTAATTGTCTCCGTTGTAGCGCCAGTCCTTCTCAGGACTGATATAGATAAAGACAGAGCGGGAAGCTTTTACGGGCGTATCCTCTGGCGCTTTTACAAGATTGCTTTTTTCCTCTTGTTGGTGTATCTTATATTGGGCGAAAAATGGTTTGGAATACTACTGCTAACTGGCTTGTCTTTGAACGTGGCAATATCTATGTGGCTTAGGAACTATAAGAGGGCACTTGGAAATATAGAAGATTTCTCTCTGTATGCACCCGAGAGGGTCAGGTTCAGAAAGGTTTCCTACATATCAACCCTCGTTCTCCTTATGAACTTTTTACTCTCAACGATAATACTTCTCAAGGAGGTTAGATGAGCAGAGTTCAAGAGTACCGCGTGAACAGACAGATAAGGGCACGTGAGGTGAGATTGATAGACGAGAAAGGTCAGCAGGTCGGCGTGGTTCCCGTACAGGAAGCTCTCAGTCTCGCTGAGGAGAAGGGGCTTGACCTCGTTGAGATCGCCCCCCAGGCAAAACCCCCCGTGTGCAAGATAATGGACTACGGCAAGTTCAAGTACGAGCTAAAGAAGAAGGAGAGAGAAGCGAGAAAGAAGCAGAAGGAACACCAGATTGAGGTCAAAGACATAAGGATGAAGGTGAGGATAGACGAGCATGACCTTCAGGTGAAGCTGAAGCACATGAGGGAGTTCTTGGAGGACGGGGACAAGGTCAGGGTGAGGATAAGGTTCAGGGGAAGGGAAAACATACATCCTGAGCTTGGAGAGAAGCTATTTAAGAGGATAGTTGAAGAGCTTGAAGACATCGCAGAGGTTGAGGTTAAACCAAAGAAGGAGGGACCTTTTCTTATCTTTACCCTCGCACCAAAGAGGAAGAAGTGATCACCTTCCGCCAGGGACTCCTTTTATCTTCCCGATGATATTCTTAAAGTCCTTCCACTGGATCGCGGGCCATGTTTCTGTGGTCGCGTGTCCGAATGACCTCACTATCATCGCCACCTTGGCAGCCTCTTCGTCATTCTCAGCCTCAAATATGTCAAGGTAGTCGTAGGGTCCGAAGACAACGAGGTTCATAACCCATTTCACACCCGGGCAGTTCTCCTCTATCAGCCTCTCTGCCTCCTGCTCTATCTCCTTGAGCTTTTCAAGGTTCTTCACCGCATAAGGTGATATCTTGGTGAGCATCACATAGAGTGGCATCTCTCCCACCTCCTTCTGTTATAATATAGCGCTCGGAGGAAAGGATATGGCGAAGGTGAAGCTCAAGAGCAACAGGTCAGCCAAGAAGAGGTTTAAGGTAACCGCGACGGGAAAGATAAAGAGGTGGAAGAGCGGAGGCTCCCACTACAACACCAAGAAGGACCCCAAGAGGAAGAGGAGACTCAGAAAGGCTACCTACGTCAAAGAGAATATGGAAAAGCACGTCAGAGATCTCATCAGGGTCTAATCAAGGACCTCCAGGAAGGAGGTGTGTATAGTTTTCACCTTGCCCCTGAAGTCAACCCTCGCCCTCTCACCCTCAAGGGCGACCACCTTTCCAACGCCGAAGACCCTGTGGTTTACCATGACCCCAACCTTTACCCTCTCGTTCGGTCTGAGCTCCACATCATAGGAGACTTTGGGTTTCTTCTTCTTGAAGTGCTCAAGGTTCAGCAGAGACTTCGGTATGTCCGATAGAAACCTGCTCGGCTTTCTCCCCTTTGCCTTCGTGTAGGAAAAGTAGAGCTTTTCTTTAGCCCTCGTTACAGCCACGTAGAAGAGTCTCCTCTCCTCCTCAAGCTCGGAGTCGTCCTCAAGGGCAGACCTGTGGGGTAGTATCTCCTCCTCAAGCCTCGGGAGGAAGACAACGCCGAACTCAAGCCCCTTTGCGGAGTGGATCGTCATAAGGTTCACCGCATTCTCCTCAGCCTCCTCCGAGGACACGAGAAAAGCCTCGTTGAGGAAGTCTTCTAATGAGGACCCCTCTTTGAACTTCTCCCCAACCGTTCTCAGTAGCTCAAGGGCGTTCTCCCTTCTCTCCTGTGGGTCACCCTTGTACCTCTTCAGGACGTTCTCCAGAAAGGGCGTTTCATTCAGAACCCTCTTTATTACGAGGGGGTAGTTGTCCTTCTCGGAGTGGAGCTCCCTGAAGAACCCTACAAACTCTGTGACCCTCCTGAGTCTGGAACTTCTCTGAGCAAGCTCGGCGAGGGCATCCAGCCAGTTGCCTTTGAAGTATTCCTTGACCCTTTCAAGGGTCTTGGGTCCTACACCTTCCAGGAAGTAGGTTGCTACCCTTCTAAAGGCCGGCTCGTCCGCAGGGTTCTGAAGCAGTCTAAGGAGGTAGAGAAGGTTCTTAACCTCCGGTCTTTCGTAAAATCTCAGCGCTCCGACCACCCTGTAGGGTATCCCCATCTTGAAGAAGGTGCTCTCAAAAACATCGGATATGTAGGAGACCCTAAGGAGAACCGCTATGTCCTTCGGCTCGTAGGTCTTCAGAAGCTCCTTCAACTCCTGAGCTATCCATATAGCCTCCTCCTGTTCATTCTCAAATCTCCTCACGAGGGGTTTTTCTCCCTCGTCGTGGACTGGAACGAGAGTAGGTATGAGCTCCTTCCAGAGGGACCTGCTCTTCTTGAGAACGGAGTTCGCCACCGAGAGGATGTACCCCTTTGAGCGGTAGTTGGTCTCAAGCTTAACGACATCCGGCTTAAAATCCTCCATGAAGCGGACTATGTTGTCTGGTCTCGCAAACCTCCACTCGTATATGCACTGATTGGGATCTCCAACAACGCATATATCCTTGCCGGCGAGTAGCTTGAGTATCTCGTACTGGACAGTGTTAGTATCCTGATACTCGTCCACGAGTATGAACCTGAAGCTCTCCCTTAGTTCATCCCTGAACGCCTCATCGTCTCTCAGGAGTCTGTAGAGCTCGTACATCAGGTCTCCGAAGTCAAAGAGTTCGTTCCTCCTAAGCTCCTCCTGATAGAGCTCAAATAGCTCCCTCAAACCTTCGGATTTCAGCTCACCGAGGTCTTCCTTTACCCGAGATATTGCCCTCCTCACCTTATCGTAGTCCTCCCGACTTATACCGAAACGCTCCATCAAACCCTTCAGTATCTCTCTGGTGTCCGACTCATCCGCCACGTTGAAGCTCATTCCAGCCCTGCCTTTGAGCAGTCTGTAGGCTACAGAGTGGAAGGTTCCAACCCAGGGGATCTCCCTGCCCGCAACCCTGTAAACCCTATCACCGATCTCTCTCGCGGACTTGTTGGTGAAGGTTATGCAGAGCACATTCCCTTCGGGCACACCGAGCTCCCCCAGTATGAACTCAACCTTGTGAGCCAAGGTCTTTGTCTTCCCAGAACCTGCCCCCGCAACGACCAGGAGGGGTTTCCCGTGATGGCGAACCACCCTCTCCTGCTGGGGATTCAGTGTAGAGCTCTCACTCCTCATCTATGCTCACTATGTTCACCGAGATCTTTTCTCCAAACTCATCCCTGAGACCGTTCTCAAGGCTTATCTCCTCTCTGAGCATATCCTCAAGGGTCTCGTACTCCTTGAAGAGTTCAACCTCTATCTGATACACCTCTTCCTTGAAATCAGCGCTCACGTAAACCTCCCTTACAGGAAGCCTGAACTCTGAGCAAAGGGAGAGCACCTTCTCCTTGAGCTCCTCTATGTTCACATCTCCAAACTCTGCACACATATCAACCTCCTACCACCTGTTTACCACGGGCATCCTCCAGTCCTTTCCGAAGGCTCTGGGGGTTACCTTGATGCCCAGGGGTGCCTGCTTCCTCTTATATTCAGCCTTTCTGACCATGCGGACAACTTTATTCACCACCTCCACGTCAAATCCCCTCGTGACGAGCTCATTCGGGGACATGTTCTCCTCAATGTACAGCTTTAGTATCTGATCAAGGAGTTCGTAGGGTGGCAGTGTGTCCTGGTCTGTCTGCCCAGGTCTGAGCTCCGCGGAGGGAGGTTTCTCAAAGACCCTATCGGGTATAACAGGGCTGATGGAGTTCCTGTACCTTGCCAGCCTGTATATGGTGGTCTTGTAAACGTCCTTCAGGGGTGCGAAACCCCCGGACATATCGCCGTATATGGTTGTGTAGCCTGTCGCGGACTCGCTCTTGTTTGAGGTGGAGAGAACCATGTGACCCCACTTGTTGGATATGTAGAAGAGGATGTTAGCCCTTATCCTCGCCTGGATGTTCTCATCCGCTGTATCAAACTCTATCTCCCCCATGACTGGGAGGAATTCGGTGTGGTAGGCTGTGTAAACGCTGTCTATAGGGACGGTGTGAAACTCAATCCCGAGGTTGTCCGCAAGGGTCTTTGCATCCTCAAAGCTTTCCTTGGAGGAGAACCTGGAAGGCATGAAGACACCGAGGACGTTCTCCCTACCGAGGGCATCCACCGCTATGCAGGCTGTCAGTGAGGAGTCCATGCCACCGGAGAGACCCACGACCGCCTTTGAAAAACCGTTCTTTATCACATAGTCGTGGGTTCCGAGGACGAGCGCCCTGTAAATTTCCTCCTCTCCTGAGGGGCTCTCCTCAACCCTCGGTTCTACCGGAGGTTTCTCAGGTAGCTTTAGCTCAGCCTTTATGGGGAACGGCTCAACTTCTTTGCTTGCGTTCCTCCATCTGAGGTCAAGCAGTCTTCTGCGCCTGACCTTGTCAACGTCTATGGTGAGTGTGAGGAGATCCTCTTCAAAGGAGCTGGCGCGCCCAATGACGTTCCCGAGTGGATCCACCCCCATACTCCTTCCGTCAAAGACGAGCTCATCGTGTCCTCCGACCAGGTTTGCGTAGAGCACAAAGCATATGTTGTCTTCCGCCCTCGCCCTTACGAACCCTTCCCTGAACTCGTGCTTACCTATGTGGTAGGGGGAGGCGTTTATGTTCACTATTACCTCAGCACCAGAGAGTACAGCGAGCCTCTCAAGGTGGTCCGGGTACCATATGTCCTCACAGATGGAAAAGCCGAGCCTGTAGCCGTTGACACTTATCAAGAGGGGCTCCTCTCCCTCTCTGAAGTACCTCTTCTCATCAAAGACGCTGTAGTTTGGAAGCCTTCCCTTGTGGTATATACCGACGATCTCTCCTCTGTACATGACGTAGAGACTGTTGAACAGATCCTCCTCATAGTGGGGCGTGCCGACCACTATCACTGTTTCAAGCTTCTTCGTCTTCTTTGCGAGCTTTTCAAGGGCGTCCATACAGGCTTTCACGAAGTCAATCCTCAGGAGGAGGTCCTCCGGAAGGTAACCGCTTATTGCGAGCTCGGGAAAGACTATCAGGTGGCTCTCTTTTTCAGCTCTTTTAATAGCCTCCTCTATCTTCTTCAGGTTTCCCTCTACGTCCCCCACTGTAGGGTTT
>WGFS01000071.1 GCA_015492115.1 Aquificaceae bacterium | reverse complement strand
CTCTCCTCTGGTGAGAGCCGGGTAGTGTCTATGTGGATTTCGGGAGCGTCGGGGTGTTCGTATGGGTCATCAACTCCCGTAAAGCCCTTTATGAGACCCTCCTTAGCCTTCCTGTACATCCCCTTAACGTCCCTGACCTCACACACCTCTACGGGTGCATCCACGAATACCTCTATGAACTTCCCCTCCTCCATCATGCTCCTAACCTGATTCCTCGCGCTCCTGTAAGGACTGACCAATGCACATATAACAACCCCGTTGTGTCTAACTATCTCCGAGGCTACGAAACCAACCCTGAGTATGTTGGTTATCCTGTCCTCCTTGGAGAACCCCAGCCCTTTGGATAGATGAGTCCTCACCACATCACCGTCAAGCAGGGTCACCTTCCTTCCCCTCGCCTGGAGCATAACTGAGAGTATCTCCGCTATGGTTGACTTGCCGGAGCAGGGCAGTCCTGTGAGCCAGATACAGAAACCCTGTTTATGTTTGGGGGTGTAAGTCTCTAAAAGTATCTCCGCGGTTTCCGGTCTCGTAAACCATTCCGGGAGCTTCTTCCCGTTCTTCAGATAGTTGTTCCTGACCTCTGTGCCCGATATAAAAATGTACTCGTAACCTTCCCTCTCAGCCTCGCTCCTTTCCACGTAACTGTCCAGCTCGGGTACATAGACGAGCTCCTCAAAGGGAACCATCCTTACCCCTATCTCCTCTTCATACTGGGAGAAGAGCTCCTGTGCTTCATAGGGTTGGTAAAAAGGTCTTCCCTTAGAGTCTCTGCCGGGTCCAGCATGATCTCTACCCACTATGAAGTGGGTCGCCCCGTAGTTCCTCCTTATTATCCCGTGCCAGAGCGCTTCCCGTGGTCCCGCCATTCTCATGGCAAGGGGTAGGAATGAAAGAACAGTATTGCTCTTGTCGTAATATCTTTCGTAAAGGTTCCTGTATATGCGCATCCTCGTGAAGGTGTCCACATCCCCAGACTTTGTCAGCCCCACAACGGGATGGATCAGGAGAGCACCTCCGACCCTTTCCCTTGCACGTTTTGTGAGCTCTTCGTGAACTCTGTGCATGGGGTTTCTCGTCTGGAAGGCTACAACTCTCTCGTATCCGAGTCTTGAAAGCTCTTTCCTTACCTGCTCGGGGGTCTTCCTGTACTCGGGGAAGTCGTAATGTTTTGGGAGCTGGAGAACTTTAATTTCTCCCGACACGTAGTACTCACCCCAGGTGTACATCTCAGCTACCAAGGGGTGTCTCGGGTCTGTCGTCCTGAGAACATTCTTCGTCTCGTATTCAAGATCCCACCTGTAGACCTCCTCCACCTTCATGACCGCAAGGGGGATGTTCCTGGGATCCCTTAAGACTATCTCCTCACTCTCTTTTAGTCCCTTAACGAATTCCCTATCTACAGGCAGGGTTACAGGTATAGGGAAGAGGGTACCGTCCTTTAGTCTCATCTCCTTGACGACGCTCTTGTAATCTTCCTCTCCCATGAACCTGTCTAAAGGGGAAAATCCACCGACCGCGAGAACCTCCAGGTCACATACTGAGCGGGGAGATAGCTGTAAGGACCTGAGGAACTTGATCTTCTCAAGAAGTTCTTTCTTTTCTTCTCCTTTAACTATCAGGTTCACAAGTTCTCCTGGCGCATTTCTTTTCAATATCAGACTCCCTCTGGACACGTAATTTTTAAAGGATTATAAAATACAAGCAAGATATCAAACCGCCCTCATGAACAGCCAAAGGTTTATCCCCACGAGAGGTATTACCTTACTGTATCCCCTGAGATGATAGAGCAGTACCAGTCCAGCTACACTTAGCGCAACCGCCTCGTAAAGACCGATATGGGGATAGAGTCTGAAGGATAAGCTTGCACCGGCGTGAACGGTGGTCTCAAAGAGCCTTCCGGTGAGGTTAAAGAGGTCAACGAAGGGAGGGAAGCTCATGAATGTGAGAAAGGAGAGGACGCCGAGTGCGGAGTAGAGGAGAACTACAGGGGAGAGAAGGGGTGTAAGAACCACGGATAGGGGAGACACTCCAGAAAAGGTGCTCACGAGGGGTGCCACTCCGGTGAAGGCTGAGGCGGAGGCGATAAGCGTCTTCATACGGGT
>WGFS01000070.1 GCA_015492115.1 Aquificaceae bacterium | reverse complement strand
AGTCGTAGGGAGATGCCACTATGAGGTGTTCAAGCCTGTCCGCAAGCTGTTCTATGGTCTCGGGGTGATAGTACTCGGTTATGTCCTCTCCGAAGACCACGAGGGTGTTTATCTCTCCCTCAAGCGCTTTTTTAACTACCTCGTCCACGTCCGAGTAAATTTCCTTTATCCTCTGGTAAAGCCCGTAAACGTTACCCTCTTTGGGGAGGAGGAGTACCCTATGCCCCTTGTCCTGAATTTCCTTTAATTTCTTACCTATCTCTTCATCACCTCCGAAGGAGGTCGTATTTACAACAACAACTCCCTTACCTTCAAGGTTCTTGACCTCTTCAAGCTCTATCTCCTCGGGCTCAAGCTTCTCGTCCCTGATCCCTTTTCCGACCCTGTAAACCTTGCCCTTGGTGTAGTAGGTAAGCACCGTGGCGGTGGAGGTTATGTCCTCACCAACGAAGACGTAGAAGTCCGCATCTTTTATCTCTTCAATGGTGGGTGGTTGATAATCCCCGAGAGCTCCCGCCAGCTTGAAAAAGTCGGCGGTCTGGGGGGCGGTCACGTAGCTGTTGGTCGCCCTTGCTATGTTTACGACGCTGTCTATTACCTCGTTGGGCAGAAAACCTGAGAGGACAAAGGCTGTCTCCCTCTCATGAACTCCGAGGACGGAGGTGAGAAGGTTCACGAGGTTCCCGACGCTCTCTTCCCTTCCGTGGGCGGAGGGCTTCAGGAGTCTGTCCACATTAAGGGCGTCGTATCCGAAGAACGCCTTGGCGCAGATGTTGAGGTCCTCGGTGGGCTTGGTTCTGTAAACCTTCCTCTTGGAGCGCCAGTCTCCTACCCCGTACTCTAACTGAACCTCACAGCCCACGGGACAGAGGTTGCAACGGGTGGTATCCCTCTGTAGGAGCCAGCTCCTTGACCAGAACTTGAAGGGCTTGGAGATTATCGCACCCACGGGGCACACGTGAACGCATATACCGCACATCTCGCAGGTTGAGGTGTCCATGGGTCTGACTGTCGGGACTATGTTGGAGTCAAAGCCTCTGTTCTCAACGTAAAGGGCGTGGGCACCCACTATCTCGTCGCAAGCCCTCGTGCACCTGTAACAGACGACACACCTGTTGGAGTAGTATTCAAGAAAGTCGCTCTCCCAGTCGTGCTCCTCCCTCTTTTTTTCCAGGGCGGATATGGGGACCACCTGCCTCTGGGGTCCATAGATGGCTCCGAAGTTCTGGAGGTCGCACTCTCCCGCCTTGTCACATATGGGGCAGTCAAGGGGGTGTCTGGTCATGAGGGCCTGGAGCAGGTACTTCTGGTTTTCCCTCACCTGCTCGCTTGTGTGGTGGGTTCTTATGACCATTCCGTCCTGGACGGGTGTGTTGCAGGATATGACGAGCCTGTTTATGTTCTCCCAGTAAACCACGCACATCCTGCAGGCGCCCGCTATGGAGAGCCTCGGGTGGTAGCAGAAGTAGGGTATGTCTATCCCGTTCTCAAGGGCTACCTGAAGGACGGTCTTTCCCTTCTCTACCTCGTACTCCTTGTCGTCTATAACTATCTTCACCTTCTCAGCCATACCAAGCCTCCGAGTGAATATGATACTGAAAAATTTCGCTCACGTTGTCCCAACCTGAATGCCAGAGGTCATATATTTATACCCATGAAGAGAAAACCTGCGGTAGCAGGAACCTTCTACCCCGCAGACGTGGAAAAGCTGAGCCAGCTCGTTGACCTACTCTGCGGTGAGGAGCCAGACCAGAAGATAAGGGCTAAGGCTGTCCTCGTCCCTCACGCGGGACTCATATACTCCGGAAAGACCGCTTGCGCGGTTTACAAGAGGGTTTACATACCTGAGAGGATAGTTCTCCTTGGACCAAACCACACGGGGATGGGAGCGGACATATCCGTTTACCCGGGTGAGGCGTGGGAGTCTCCCTACGGAGAGGTTCAGATAGACGAGGAGCTAAGAGACAGGGTTCTCAAACACCCTTACGCAAGCCCCGACGAGAGCGCCCACATCTACGAGCACTCCTTAGAGGTTCAGCTTCCCTTCCTATTCAGGTACGCGGAGCGTCCCTTTAAGATACTTCCCATAATCCTGGGATTCCTTGAATACGACAGGGCGAGGGACTTCGGGAGGTTCCTCGGCAGTCTCCTGCAGGGTCTTGACGCATTGATTGTCATAAGCTCGGACATGTCCCACTACATACCCGCGGAGGAGGCAAAGAGGAAGGACGAGATACTCATATCCGCCATGGAGCGCCTCCAGACAGACGAACTCTATCTCAAGCGCGTTCAGTACAACATAACGATGTGTGGTTTTATACCTGCGGTAGTTGGAATTGAGGCATCCAAAGTTCTGGGAGCGAGGCAGGGAGTTTTAATAGACTACACCAACTCCGGAGAGGTCACGGGGGATTATGACAGGGTGGTCGCCTACGCTGGTATGGTGTTTGTTTAGGGAGGGAGGTTTAGCTTTTTGCCCTTAATCTTAACGGGTGAGAAGTCCCTCCTGTCTGTAGTGAGAAGGTCGTAAACTTTCAGGCGCTGGGCTACCGCAAGGACGCTTGCATCCACAAAACCGAGGTTCAGTTCCCTGTAATTTTTCATGTAGTCCAGAGCCACCTTTATGTCTTCCAAGACTACCTCTTCAAGCAAAAGCTCACCCTTTAGAACCGCCCTGAGGAATATCTCTTCTTTGTCCTGTCCGAGGTATTTGTTTATCAGGTAGCATATCTCCGGCAGTGTGGTGCTGGGAAGTATGAGGGTTGGTGATTCTTTCTGAATGAACCTCTTTACCCTCTCGTGCCACTTGTCGCTTTTGTCCGTGAGGGCGTATATCGCCCCCGTGTCTGCTATCACCTTTCCCAAAGCTCCTCCTCGTGGGACTCGGAGAGGTCTTCTCTCCCGCTCTCTCCCATGCCTACGAAGGACAGGGTCTTTTTGCTCATGTGTCTCTTCACGTAGTCCCTAAGAGCTTCCCTGACCACCTCAGAGGTCTTTTTACCCTTCAGCCGTGCAATTCTCTTTATCTCTTCTTCCAGCTCTTCCTCAATAAACAGGGTTGTTCTCTTCATGTCATACATATTACGTTCATACACACCCTTGTCAATCTCTCCCAAAAGCTTAATATATACTCCCTGCAATGATAGACACCCACTGCCACTTAGACCTTTTGAAGAAGGAGGATTTTGAGGAGACCATAAAGGACTCCAGCTTGGAGTATCTGCTTACCATCGGATACGACAGGAAGACCATAGAGAACTCCCTGAAGCTGGCTGAGGAGTATCCTCACGTCTATTGCGCTATAGGTTTTCATCCTCACGAGGCGGATAAAGTTACGGATGATGATATTGAGTGGCTGAGAGACCTTGCACTTAAAAATCCGAAGGTAAAAGCCCTCGGGGAGATGGGCTTGGACTTTTACAAGAACTATTCGGACAAGAAAAAGCAGGAAGAGGTCTTCAGAAAACAGCTCGCCCTTGCGAGGGAGCTGGGACTTCCCGTGGTTATCCACATGAGGGACGCCGAAGAAGAGACCATAAGGATTCTGAGGGAGGAAGGAGCCTACGAGGTGGGAGGGATAATGCACTGCTTTACGGGTTCTTACGAGACCATGAAGAGGGCGGTTGACCTTGGGTTTTACATATCTTATTCGGGAATTCTTACCTATAAAAACGCCGAAGACGTCCGTGAAGTTGCTAAGAAAACACCTACCACGAGGGTTCTCCTTGAGACGGACGCTCCCTTTTTGGCACCTCAGCCCGTTCGTGGAAAGCCTAACAAACCGCCCTACATCTGGCACACCGCAAAGGTTCTTGCAAAGCTCCTGCCCAATACCTCTTTAGAAGACGTTGACAGAATGACCTCCGAGAACGCCAAGCTTCTTTTGAACATAGGCAACAACGGGAAGAAAGAGACCATAACTTACGTTATCAACAACAAGCTCTACATAAACTTAACCAACAAGTGCAACCTACACTGTGTATTTTGCCAGCGCGAGAGGGAGAGGAACTTTATGGTAAAAGGTTACTGGGTCTGGACAACGAGGGACCCGTCTGTGGAGGAGGCGATAAGGGAGATAGGAGACCCCACGGAATATGAGGAGGTAGTCTTCTGCGGATACGGGGAGCCGACTCTGAGGTTCTCGGCACTCAAGGATATAGCTAAATATGTAAAGTCCAAAGGTGGAAAGGTTCGCGTTGATACCAACGGGCTTATGTTCACGTTCCTGCCCAAAGAGAAGTTAAAAGAGCTTAAAGGTCTTGTGGACGTCTGGTCTGTCTCTCTGAACGCTCCCGATAAAGAGACATACAATAAGGTCTGCAAACCCGCCCAGCAGGAGGCTTTTGAAAAGGTTATTGAGTTTATTAAGGAGGCTCTTAAAGAAGGTTTTGAAGTTGCTGTCTCCGCGGTGGACTATCCGGGGGTTGATATGGAGAAGACTAAAAAGCTGGTGGAGGAGCTGGGGGCGAGGTGGAAGTATAGGCATTACGAGACGATAGGGTGAGGGATATAATCCTTATAAGGAAACTTTTTATCTTTATCTAAATATAGCTCATGATATAGAGACAACCAACTTCATTCCCAATTATTTTTATTTTCTAAAAAATTACGTTGTATAATTTTGATAATTTT
>WGFS01000069.1 GCA_015492115.1 Aquificaceae bacterium | reverse complement strand
GCCCAGAAGAGCGGTGTGAAGTTCATAGGACCCTCCCCTGCAACCCTTGAGCTCATAGGTGACAAGATAAAGACGAAGGAGATAGCGGGGAAGGTGGGCATACCCCTCGTGCCGGGAAGCTCTGGAGCGACAGACCTTGAGAAAGCCCTTGAGATAGCCAGCGAGATAGGGTATCCAGTAGTTTTAAAGGCATCCGCAGGGGGAGGAGGAAGGGGCATAAGGATAGTGTTCAACGAGAAGGAGCTGAGGGAGAAGTTCCCTGTTGCGGTTCAGGAGGCGGAGGTCTCCTTCGGAGACGGAAGGGTCTATGTGGAGAAGTTCATAATAAACCCCAAGCATATAGAGTTTCAGGTTCTTGCGGACTCTCACGGGAACGTGGCTGTACTCGGGGAGAGGGAGTGCTCTATCCAGAGGAGACACCAGAAGCTCATAGAGGAAGCTCCAAGCGTCTCGGTGGAGGATAGCAAGAGGAAGGAGATAGAGTCCGCTGTGGTTGAGTTCTGCAGAGAGATCGGGTACGAAGGGGCTGGCACGGTGGAGTTCCTGATGGACGAGGATGGGAACTTCTACTTCATGGAGATGAACGGAAGGATTCAGGTTGAGCACCCTGTCACCGAGGTGGTGACGGGGATAGACATAGTCAAGTGGCAGTTCAGGATAGCCAGCGGACAGAAGCTCAAGCTCGGGAAGGTCAGGAGGAATGGCTACGCCATTGAGTTCAGGATAAATGCGGAAGACCCCGATAACTTTCTTCCCTCACCCGGAAAGGTTGAGGAGCTCGTCCTACCGGGAGGAATGGGCGTTAGGGTGGATACCCATGTCTACGCGGGTTACAGGATACCACCCTACTACGACTCCCTCTTGGCGAAGGTTATAGTCTGGGGAGAGACCCGCGAGGAGGCTATAAAGCGCGGGCTGAGGGCCCTTGATGAGTTCATCATATCGGGAGAAGGACTGAGAACGAACATAGAGTTCCACAAGAGGGTTCTGAAGACCAAAGAGTTCAAAGAAGGGAGACACCACATAGGGTTCGTTGAGGAGATGATGGTTTGAGGCTAACCAAAGAACTCAGTAAGCTTCTGGTCTAAACCTTCCTCTCCCCTGCTCAGGTAGTTCACCACGTACTTTCCGAGTATGTCAACCTCCACGTTCACGAGGTCTCCCGGTCTTCTGGTCTTCAGGTTGGTGCTCTCGTAGGTGTGGGGTATGACGTTTATGGAGATGGAACCTTCCCTAACGTAGTTAACAGTGAGGCTTATGCCGTCTATGGCAACGGAACCCTTCTCAACGAAGAACTTTCTCTGGTCTGAAGGGATTTCAATCACGAGTTCCCTGTGCTCTCCCAGACTCCTGAAGCTGACGATCCTCGCGGTGAAGTCCACGTGCCCGAGGACGAAATGCCCTCCGAGCCTTGAATCAGCGCGAAGCGCTCTCTCCAGATTGACAAGGTCTCCCCTCTTCAGATACCTCAGATTCGTCCTCTCAAGGGTCTCGGGCGAGAGATCAAAGGCTACAGTTTCTCCTCTCACCTCCACCGCGGTCAGGCATGCACCGTTCACCGCGACGCTGTCCCCGATCTTCACGTCCCTGAAGGAACACCTGACCTCAAGGACTCCACCCCTGCTGTCTCTTCTAAGGGACTCAACCTCTCCAAGCTCCTCAATAAGACCGGTGAACATCAGAAGACCACCTCTCGGGCGTTGAATACTGGTCCCTCGTAGCAGACCCTCCTGTAATTACCCTCCGGGTCTCTGACCACACAGCCCAGACACACACCCCAACCGCACGCCATCCTCTCCTCAAGGGAAAGGAAGACCTCGTGTCCCGTCTCCTGAGAGAGGTTCTTGAGAGCCTTCAGCATGGGCTTGGGTCCGCAGGCTGAGACCTTCCAGTCGGTGCCGAAATCTTTGAGCACCTCAGTGACCAGACCCTTCCTTCCCGCACTCCCGTCGTCGGTGAAGAGTATAAAGTCAAAACCTTCCTCCTTAAGCCAGTCGGACATACCCAGGTGCTCCGCTGAGCGTGCCCCGTAGACGAAGACCACCTTCTTTCCCATGTTCCTGAGCTCCTTCCCGTAGAGGGAGAGACCTGCAAGCCCCACCCCTCCACCGATGAGGAGGTGTTTGTCGCCCTCGTACTCAAAGAGCCTCTTCCCGAGGGGTGCGAACACCCTTACCCTTTCCCCCTCCTTCATCCGGGACATGAGCTCGGTTCCCCTCCCCACAACGTCGTAGAATATGAGGAGTTCCTCACCCCTAACGTCTCCCACAGCGAAGGCTCTCCTTCCCATAGGGTCGTAGGTTTTTGAGACCTCAAGCATGACGAAGTGTCCGCCCCTTATCCTCTCAACAAGGTGGGGAGCTCTGAGCTTCATCAGCCAGAGTCTTCCGGAGAGGTGTGTGTTTCCGGTTATGATCAGAACGCTGTCTTCCATTTCGTTAAATTATATTAGAGGAGGGAGACAGGTTGAGGGTTCTGGCTTTTGACATTGAAACCGTTCCAGACCTGAACGGACTTAACTACAGGGATTACCAGTACCTGCGATACAGGGGAAGGAAAGACAGGAGCGAGGAGGAAATCGCCCGGGAGTTCTCACTGAACCCATTCACCCTCTTTGTGGTATCCGTATCTGGCACCTACGTGGAGGAGGGGGATATAACCGGGAGCTTTGTCCTTTACGCCTCAAACCGTGCGGAGGAGAGGGAGGAGGAGATCTACTACGCCGAGGGATCTTCAGTTAGGGTAAAGTTCATCCCGATCACCGCCGAATTCGTTGAGGGAAAGCTGTACGAGCTTGAGGAGGAAATCCTGAAGAGGTTCTGGGAGGAGGTTGAAAGGGCGGACAGGATTGTGAGCTTCAACGGTTACAGCTTTGACGGTCATGTTTTGAAGCTCCGGTCAATGATACACGGGATAGATATACCCAGCAGGGTGCTGAGGGACAGAGATCTTCACCTTGACCTGATGCACTTTCTCTCCAACGGAGAGAGGGAAAAGAGGTTCAAGTTTGACTTCGTTTGCAGGAAGTTCGGAATAAACACACCCAAGGACATCATAGACGG
>WGFS01000068.1 GCA_015492115.1 Aquificaceae bacterium | reverse complement strand
GAATATTTAGACTTTGCTGAAAAGTACTATCGGAAGACTTTAAACTATAACCCAGTCCAAGACGACCCCTCCCAGCCTCTTGAAAAGTGGTGGTGGCATCTGAACAAGATAGCAAAGGGCGAGTTTCCTGAGGACAAGCTTCCTGAACATCTGAGAGAGATATACAGGGAGAGGTATCTGAAAAAGTGAGCGAATTTTACGAAAAAAAATTACCACTTGCTATCTGCGGAAATAAGGACTTTCTTATAAACCTTAACACTCAACGCTTACCTCTTGTCCCGAAAAATCCCGCTAAGTCACGTTTAGTCTCAAAATAGGTGGTAAATTAATTTGCAAAATCACATTTGGCGGAGGGGGTGGGATTCGAACCCACGGAGGGCTGTGAACCCTCAAGGGATTTCAAATCCCCCGCCTTCGTCCGCTCGGCCACCCCTCCTGAGTGAGCTGAGCGATTATCCTCCTCCGTATTCACTCTGATCTATTTCCATCTCAAACTCTTGCACGAAATGCTCTATCAGATCAACGAGATCCTGGAGTTCTTTTTTCAAGTGGTATTCGTAAAGCTCCACCTTCCTCTCATGATAGTGATCGTCAACGTAATACCTTATCCTCACATAGGGAACCCCAGACTCTGACTCGTAACCCTCTTCTCCAGGGAGGAGAATATCCACCTCCGTCTCCGTGCCTTCGTTCTTATTCCTAAATATCTCCCTGAGCTCAAGAACCTTTTCCTTGTACTCTTCCCAGTTGTGTTTCATAGTGAGTTCATTTTAGCATAACCCAACCACAGGTATACCCAGCCTGTCAGCCTGGCGTAAGAACTTTTCCTTGTCCACGATGTACACCTTTCCGGCTTCAAGGAAGAGGGCATCAGCCTTCACCTCTTTGAGCACATCAAGGGTCTCAAGACCAACGGTCGGAACATCAATCCTGAAGTCCTGCGTTTTGCGAGCCACCTTTATAACCCTGACACCCTTGCCTCCAAGCTTTCCTCCTCTCCTTACGGTCTCCTGGGTTCCCTCCATGGCTTCTACCGCAACCACGGCCCTGTCCTTGACCACGACCGTCTGCCCAATGTCAAGCTCGGCGACCTCCTTCGCTATTATGAATCCAAACACAGCATCTTCCATCGCCTCTTCAGAAGGCTTCCTGCTTCCCATCACCCCCTCGCTGGCGAGAAGTCCCTCAAGGTAAGGTCTTGGGTCTATAAACTCAAAACCTTCCTCTTCAAGGACGCTCATGAAAGCTCTTATTACGTTGGCGGGTCTTCTGTCCTTTGCTCTCCTGAGAACACTGAAGGCTTTGAGGTCAAGCTGTAGAAGGCTCGTGTATATCAATCTGTGCTCAAACTTCCCGAGCATGACCACCCGATCAACCCCCCTCTTCTTGAGGAGTTTTATCAGCCTGCCTACCTTCCCCACCGGTAGCTCCTCGTCCCTCTCCATATCGGTTATACCCTTTACGCCTATAACCACAACCTCCTCACCCTTGGACACAGCTTCCCTGTAAAAGACCTCCGGCAGGCGTCCTTTTCCAGCTATAAGACCTATTGGCATAACAAAAATACTTTAAAATATCTACCCAATGGATGTTCGGCTCATAATCTCTGCCAGCAAGAACCTCGTCCTCACCTTCCTTCTGAAGGATAAAGAGATATCGGAGATAAAGGTGGAGAGGAGAGGAGAGAAGAGGCTATCGGGAAGCATATTCAAGGGTAGGGTGAAACGCTTCGCAAAGAGCCTTGACGGTGCCTTTGTGGACATAGGTATAGACAGAGAAGCTTACCTGCCCCTCAAGTCTTACGAGGGTTTCACAAATGAAGAGGAAGAAAGCTGTCCTCTTCCTGAGGAGGGTTCGGAGATACTGGTTCAGATGAAGAGAGAACCTATTGAAGACAAGGGGGCTAAAGTAACGTGCAGGATCAGCCTTCCGGGCAAGTTTCTTGTGTACCTCCCCACAAGTAAAAAGGTTTTCGTCTCCTCAAAGATAGAGGACGAGAGGAAGAGAGAGTTCTTCAAGAAGCTGTTTGAGGACCTTCTGGACAACGAAGGTGTTATAGTCAGGACTTCTGCGGAGTTAGCAGGGAAAGAAGAGCTGATTGAAGAACTTAACATGCTCAGGCGCACATGGGAAGATATAAAGAAGAAGGCGTCCGCTATCAAACAGGGACTCGTATATGAAGAACTTCCCTCCTACCTACAACAGATAAGGGACTACTGGAACTACATCTCAGAGATAGTTGTTGATGACAGAGAGCTATGGACTGAGCTACTTGCACAGCTGGAAGAGCATTTTCCCGAGCTCATAAGCAAGGTCAGATATGTTAAGAACATAAGCGTTTTCTTCAAAAAGTACGGACTTGACAAAGCCCTCACGAGGCTGTTTGCCCGCTACGTATGGCTCAGAAGTGGTGGGTACATAATAATTGAAGAAACCGAGGCTATGACGGTAATAGACGTCAACAGTGGGTCTGGATGTGGGGATACCCTGGAGGAGAACGCCCTGAAAACTAACATAGAGGCTGCTGAGGAGATAGTGAAGCAGATAAAGCTCAGGGATATAGGGGGGATAATAATAATTGACTTCATTGATATGAAGGACAAGAAGAACAGGGAGAAGCTCATAAGAAAAGTAAAGGAGCTGTTCGCTGATGAAGGTTCAAAGGTTCATGTTTACGGTATAACCCAGCTCGGCTTACTGGAACTTACCCGCAAGAAGGAAACCCCCAGCGTTACAAAGCTCCTCTCCGTTGACTGCCCCTACTGTAAGGGCAAAGGTTACATAAAGAGTCCTGAGGTTGTTCTCTACGAGATAGAGAAGGAGATAAGCTACTTTAAAGGCAGGTATCTTGAGGTCAGGGTCAACCCAGCTCTGAGAGAAAAGGTGGAGAGCTTGATAGAGAAGAGCAACATGAAACAGTGGGTTTCCGTGAAGGAAGAGTGCGACGTACCCCTTGATTATTACGAGATGTTTCTGACAGGGTGATGGTATGAGAAAGGTCTTTTATCTGCTCCTCTTCATGCTTTTTCTGGTCTCGGGCTGTGCAAAGATGACGGAGCAGGAGAGGGCTCAGAAAGCCCGGGAGTACTATGGTAAAGCGCTTACCTCGTACAGGGAAAAGGATTACGGTGATGCTGTGTCAAACTTCAAAGAAGCCCTGAAGTACATGGACTACCTTACACCGGAGCAGATTGAGAATGCAAAGTTTCTGCTCGCCAAGAGCTACTACTACGATGAAGATTATGTAAATGCGATTGTATCCCTGGAAGACTACATATTCTACTACCCAAAACTCAGGAGGACGGAGGAGGCATACTATTTACTCGTTGACAGCTACATAAAGGTATCTCCGGACCCTTACAGAGACCAGGAGTACACCTGGAAGGCTATAGAGAAAGCAAAAGAGTTCCTGAGCAAATTTCCCAAAAGCTCCTTTGCCCAGAAGGTTCAGAACCTTATAGACAGAGCTTACAGAAAGATAGCCCAGCACGAACTTTACATCGCCAGATTCTATGAAGATTACGGCTACACCTATTCCGCTGCCCTCAGATACAGGGAGATACTTATAAACTTTCCCGGGTATGTACCGGAAGCCAGGGTAGCCTACAGGTACATAAGGTGCCTCCTGCTGGTGGACAAACAGGTTGATATAGAGAGAGATAAGCTTGAGGATCTTATAGAGGAAACCAGAGACAGTCTTGAGGAGGCTCAAAGTGAGGAAGAGAGGAGGGCTGTAAAGAAGAGACTCTCCTTCCTGAAGGGAGAGCTAAAGCGCTGGCAGGATATAAAGAGGAAAGCTCTGAAGGAAGCTCAGGAAGCCCTGAGGAAGTACAGAGAGGTGTACGGAGAGACTTTATACTATGGAAAGCTCAAAAGACTTTTGAAAGAAAAAGGATGGAAAAGCTAAAACTTATAAAGAGACTTCTGGAGGACAAGAAGGCTGAAGATATAGTGATACTGGACGTCTCAAACCTAACCAACATAGCGGACTTCTTCGTCATAGCGAGTGCAAACTCAAGCGTTCATGCCAGGGCTCTCGCGGACCACCTCGTTGAGGAGATGGAGAAAGCGGGTTATACAGTTGACCACGTTGAAGGAACGGACTTTGGAAACTGGATACTCATTGACCTTCTTGACGTCATAGTCCACATATTCACCCCCGAGTGGAGAGAGCATTACGGTATAGAATGGATATGGGCTGAGGCAAGGAGAGTGGAAGTATGATCCTCTTAAAGATCATCGCCTTCGTTATACTTCTCATCTTTGCTCTCATATTCGCTTACTTCAATCTTCAGAGCGTGAAGCTCTCCTTCTTCGGTTTCTCCTATCAGGTGCCCCTCTTCCTCGCTATCTTTGCAAGCTTTGTCTTTGGTTTTCTCATAGCCTACGCCCTGTCAGAGTTGAGAAGTTTTGAGTGGAGAAAGTACAGCGAAAGGGTTAGAAAAGCCCTTGAGAGCCTCTGGACAGGATTCCCCGATAAGGCAAGTAAGGAACTCACAAAGCTACTGGACTACGAGGAAACCGTCCCTCTCTACGCGGAAGCCCTGGAAGAACTCGGAAGGGAGGCTTCTGTTTACCTTCAGAAGTACTCAAAGGGGATAGTTGAGACCTCAATAGCGGAAAGAGTGTTCCGGGAAGACATACACAGAGCACAGGATCTGCTGGAAAAAGCTCTGGGTAAGAACTGGAAGAACCTGAGAGCCCGCAGGCTCTTGAGGAGCATATACTTTATGAATGGAGAGGGTGAGAAAGCGCTGGATCTTCAGAGAAAGCTCGTACAGGACAGTGAGAAGGCAACGAGGGAAAGGGAGAGGGGAATACTCGCATCCATACTGGCGGAGATAAAGGGTGAGTCCGCCCTGAAGGAGCTTGAGAAGCTTCCCTTAACCCCCTCCTCTCTCTCTATCCTTTCCTCGCAGTCTGATGTTAAAGAGAGAAAGAAGTTCGCCAACCGCATGTTCCAGGAAGGACTGCACAACGAAACGCTCCTTGCACTGATTGAGAGGAACGCCCTCACACCAGAGGTTATGGAAGAGGTGGAGGAAAACAGGGAAAGGGTAAGTGCTTCAGTGCTCGCACTCCTGTACCTCAGTGTCGGTATGTACGAGAGGCTTGACCTGTTAAAGGATTCCCTGCCTGAGCCGATAAAGGTTGTAATTGATAAAGGATACGGGGAAGACAGGGAATGTTACAGAGATCTGATGTCTCTCGTAAAGCTCTTAGAGTGCGGGGAGTGTGGGAAGGAGTACTCCCATTACACGCCCCTTTGTGTAAACTGTCTGAGCTGGAATAGATTAAGAATTAAAGGAGGGAGTTGAGGATGCTTATTGACTCATCAAAAGGGGTCGTAAGGTTCAAGGTCGTCTATCATGGCATAGCCATGTCGGGAAAGACCACAAACATAGAACAGCTTGCCAAACAGAGCGGGCTTGATGTACTCAGCTTTGATACAAAGGAGGAAAGGACGCTCGTCTTTGACTTCATAACCAAGAAGCTGAAGGTGGACGGCTTCACGCTCACCTTCTCCATATACACAATACCGGGACAGGACATCTACAAGGACATAAGGAAGATGGTGATGAGGGGGGTTGACGCGGTTGTCTTCGTGGTTGATTCCTCGGAGAGGAGGTTGTCCGAGAACAGAGAGTTTATCAGAACCCTTGAAGAAGATCTCAGGCTGTACGGTAAGGACATAGAGGGTACCCCCGTTGTAGTCCAGTACAACAAGAGGGATCTGCCGGATGCCCTGCCCTTAGAGGTTCTCCAGAGGGAGGTGTCAATACCTGGCAAGAAGACCACTGAGGCGGTAGCAGTTCAGGGAAAGGGCGTAAAGGAGACCTTTGATCTGGTGACTGAAGAACTTATGGAGAAGTTCAGAAAGATGGTAGGATAAACTAAGAGTATGTTTTATGGCTACATCGGTGATGCCCGTGGGCTGAGCGATGTTATCACGGGGCTTCTCCAGGGAAGGTCTGGAACCTTAGAGCTCTTCGTGAATCGTTACTTCCTGTCACTGAAGGTTGAGGACGGTCTCATCACAGAGTTCAAGTGTGATCTGGGCTTCTTCAATAAGAGAAAGATAAACTACTACAACCTCCTCGTTTACTGTCTCGCTGAGATGCTGTCAAACCCGGAGGGTTTCTTTGCCTTTTACGAGGAGTCAAAGATCAAGGCAAACCCCCTTGAGAACCCGATAGGTAGCGACGAGCTCATGATACAGGCGACAATAGTCAGACGTGAGCTTGATGAGATAGTTGACAAGATAATCTCTCCCTATGCCATCTTCAAGGCGACGGGTAAGGACAAGGAGCTGACCTTCTTTGAGGGAAAGAATGTGGTGGATTCGGTCGCCCTATCCAGCGACTCCATAGTCTCCGTTGTGAGGAAGATAAAGGACTACCTTGTAGAAGGAAAGCTTGACATATACGAGTTTCGCGAGAGCGAGACCGCAGAAGAGCACGACATAGATTACATGATGGAGAGCGTCCCCCTGAAGAGGGTCAATGTAGTTGCGATACTTGAGAGTTTGAAGACCGGGAACTTCTCGGGCATAGCGAAGATATCCTCTCCAACCTACACCATAAACCTCTTCTACGAGAACGGTGAGATGTTTGCGGTCTATCCAGTTGACTACGACATCTTTGAGTTCTTTCTATCTCCCGACAAAAACGCAGAGCTCAGCCTGGTAAACCTTGACAGCGGTATAGTCAAGTTCATAGCCATGAGGTTCCTTGGCGACCCGGAGATAGACACGGTAAGTAGCCACTTCATGGAGATAAGCAAGCTCTTCCTCGGGTTGAGCAAACACAAGAAGGACGCCCTCCTGCTCATATCCGAAAAGAAGGGAGACAGGTTCATCGTATTCAGAGAGGGGAAATTACTCATATCCCTCCTTGAGTCCGAGGGAAAGTTCAAGCCTTCAACAACACTCAGGTTTGAAGAACCT
>WGFS01000067.1 GCA_015492115.1 Aquificaceae bacterium | reverse complement strand
CCCTATCCCTGAAATCTCTGAGCCTCCTGCCGAGCTCAAGGTGATCTCTGAGGCTCCTTCTGGTGTCTATGCTCAGTTGGCTGGCTGGGAAGTCCGCCTCCGGAAACATGTGCGACAGAACCGCCCAGGCACCGTGGTCAAGTCCCCTGCCGGTGGTACATCCGCCTCCCAGGCTTTGAGCTATCTCCCTGCATAGCTCGGGGTTCCCCATTGCAGGATACTCAAGCTCGTAGAGTTCTTTAGAGAAGCCGTAAAAGTCGTGCAGGGTTCTCTGCTCTTTAGAGCACTCTACGAAAACCCCTTCAGTGAGCCAGTGGGCTGATACGACCAAGATGAGCTGGGGCTTGAGCTCCCTTATCCTACGACCCATATTCCTCAGAGCTTGAGCCCAGTTTCCTCCTTCCAGAACGAGCTGAGGGGAGCCGTGGGAGATGAAGAGGGAAGGCATCATGGCTCAAAGATCAGGAGGTAGTGGTAAGGGAATACGGGGCTGTCCTCTAAGAGCCTGAACCTTCTCATTTCCATGAACCTGAGGACCTCTTCCTTGGGCACTCTCTCCTCAAGAGGAGGACCTGCGGGTGAAGGGACGGGGTGCCAGTCCACGATTATCACCCTTTCTCTTGTTATCCTCCTGACCTCTTCTATAAAATCTTCTGGTTTTAAGAGCTCGTGGAAGAGGTTTGCAAGTAGGCTAACGTCAATGCTCTTGTCACCGAGGGGGATTCTCTCCTCGTCGCACCCGAGAGTCTCTACGTTTCCAAGCACTTCCTCTTTCGCTCTCTCAAGGCACTTGGAGAGCATGAAGGGAGAGGAGTCTATGGCGTAAACCTTCTTTACCCTCCTTGCGAGTGGCAGGGTGAAGTAGCCCGGACCACAGCCAATGTCCGCCCAGACCTCATCCCCTTTTGGTTTTACTACCTTAAAGAACTCCTCAACGCTCTGCCAGCTCTCCCTCTCGGGGTTGAGAAGAACCTGCCAGTTCTCCTCGGGGAACTTGAAGACCATTCAGGGACCCACCTCCACCCTGGAATTCTCGTCGTATATGTAGAGCTTGCCCTCTTCCTCGTCCTTGGTCTTCTTGTGAGAGCCGTCGCAGAAGGGCTGGTTCTTTGAGAGACCGCACCTGCAAATGTAGTAGGTCTCGTCCCCAGCTTCAAGCTTGTAGGGACCCTTCTCGGTGCACTTGACGAGTCTCGCCATGATACTCACCTCCTTCAAGTTTTTTCCTCGGGTGGGTTGTACAGAAATCCTATAACTCCACCCCACACGAGGTGGAGTATGAACAGGGAGACCTGGGCGCTGAAAGGCATTGGCTTCTGAAACCAGACAGCGCTTCCAACGGAACCTATAACCGAAACCACAACCACGAATACGTGCCAGAGCACGCCGTATATAAGCCCCTTGACTATCCCGGGTCCCGGGAGCCTGTTCCACACCTGAGGAAGGACGAGGGGTATGGAGAAGAGGGTTGCGTCAACCTGGTGGTGAAAGACCCACTTGGGGTCCTTTATTCCGGGGAAGAGCCCGAAAAGCCCGACCCACTTTGCGTAATCCGCGTCAAGAACTACCATAGCCCACCCTCCCATCTGGGAGGCGAAGAGGAAACTCCAGAAGTTTACTCCCCTTATAACTCCCATGGCTCACCCTCCTTGTGAAGTTAATTCTAACCCTTGCAGAAACTCTGTCAAGTACTTACCTTAATGTCATATACTATCCTTTAGGATACTAAAGGAGGAAGGCATGGAGCTGAATGGCAGGAAGTACCACTGCCCCGTGGAGCTCGTTATAGAGCTGATAAGCGGGAAGTGGAAGCTCCTGATCCTCAGGGAACTGATGTCCGGGACGAAGAGGTTCTCCCAGCTCCAGAGGTCAATCCCGGGGATAACCCAGAAGATGCTTACGAAACAGCTCAGAGAGCTGGAGAAGGCGGGACTGGTGAAGAGGAAGGTCTATCCGGAGGTCCCCCCGAGGGTTGAGTACAGCCTGACAGAGCTGGGGAGGAGTCTGGAGGATATATTCAACGCTATGCACAGGTGGGGTGAGAGATACATGAAGGAGGTGGGCTCTGTGCAGGCTTCTACTGAACCATCTTGAGGACCGCCCTCAGCTCCACCTCTCCTTTCCTTACCCTGTCCAGAACCTCGTTCACCTTCTCAAAGGGGTGGACCTCTATGAGGGGCTTTATCCCGAAGTCTGCGGAGAACCGGAGGGTCTCCCTCAGGAGCTTCCTTCCACCCACCGCGGAGCCGGTAACTACTATCCTCTTGGTGATGAGGTCAAAGGGAGCAACCTGTATGGGCTCCTGTGCAGCTCCCACCACCGAGAGCCTTCCCCTTGGGGCGAGACCCTCCACAAGAGGCTGTATAGCTTCAGCCTTGAAAACCGTGGTCAGTATAACGTCCGCCCCTCCCAGTTTCCTGAGCTCCTCCGCCGGGTCTATCTTTGAAGTGTCTATGAAGTAGTCCGCTCCGAGCTCCCTTGCAAGCTTTTCCTTCTTTGAAGAATGGCTTATGGCTACAACCCTCGCACCCATAGCCTTGGCGTACTGAAGGGCGAGATGTCCTAAACCTCCTATCCCCTGAACCGCAACGAGCTCGTCGGGTTTTATGTTCAGACGCTTCAGGGCGGAGTACACGGTAACTCCCGCACAGAATAGAGGAGCAGAGTAGGCTAAGTCCAGGTTCTCCGGTATCCTGGTCACGAACCTCCCCGGTGCCTTCATGTACTCCGCGTAACCCCCCTGCTTGGTTATCCCAGTTATCTCGTGGTTCGGACACAGGGGCTCGTCCCCATCAACACAGTAATCGCAGACCTCACAGGAGGAGTATATCCAGGGCATCCCGACAGGGTCTCCCTCCTTTATCCAGCTCACATTCCTACCAACCTTTACCGCTATCCCTGCAACCTCGTGTCCGGGAACCGTGGGGTAGCTCACCCAGTCATCCCAGTCTCCGTCAACTATGTGAAGGTCGCTGTGGCAGACCCCGCAGTAGTGAACCTTTATGAGAACCTCATCATCGTTTATCTCGGGCACGTCCCACTCCTCAAAGACGAGGGGTTTCTTAGGCTCTTTACAGACCGCCACCTTCATCCCAGCACCTCCTCACCAGGCTCTGATGTACTGCCTCGGTACCTCCATTTTAACCCCCGCCTGCTTCGCCCACCTGAGTGGGAGGTAGGGGTCTCTCAGGAACTTCCTCCCTATCGCCACGAGATCCGCCCTCCCGTTGGAGACTATCTCTTCCGCCTGCTCGTAGGTCCTTATCATTCCCACCGCTATCGTTCCAATCCCCGCTTCCCTACTTATCCTCTCCGCAAAGGGAACCTGATGTCCTGGGTACTCTGTGAAGCTCTCCTCCTGAGCTATCCTCCCAGAGGAGCAGTCTATGAGGTCCACACCCTCCTCCTTCAGGAGTTTTGCGAGCTCCACGCTCTCCTCAAGGATCCAGCCTCCTTCAACGTAGTCCACCGCTGAGATCCTCACGGAGAGTGGAACGCTGTCTGGGAGTTCTTTTCTCGCTATCCTGACAACCTCCAAGAGGAACCTCACCCTGTTCTCAAAGGAACCTCCGTACTCGTCCTCTCTCCTGTTAGCTACGGGGGAGAGGAACTCGTGTATAAGGTAGCCGTGGGCTGAGTGTATCTCCACGAGGTCAAACCCCACCTCAACAGCCCTCCTGACAGCCTTCCTGTAAGAGCTCTTGACATCCTCTATATCCTCTTTCGTCATCTCCCTCGGTGTCAGCCAGTTCTCCCCGAAGGGAATCGGACTCGGGGCTATCGCCTCCCTTGACCCCCTCACCTTAACCTTCTCCCTCTCCCAGGGAGGGTAGTCTTCGGCCTTCCTTCCCGCGTGGGCAAGCTGGATGCCCACCTTTGCACCGAACTCCTTGCAGAGCTGGACGACCCTCTTCAGTCCTTCAACGTGCTCGTCCCTGTATATCCCGAGGTCTAAGGGAGATATCCTTCCTCTCTCCTCAACCGCGGTAGCCTCAAGGATTATGAGTCCAACCCCTCCCACAGCCCTCGTGGGGTAGTGGACGAGGTGCCAGTCGGAAACGAAACCGTCTTCGGAGGAGTACATACACATCGGGGACATCACGAGCCTGTTCCTGAGAAGCGTCCCCCTTATCCTGAGCTCAGAGAATAGGGTAGACATCAAAGGTTGAACTTCTCCTCTATCTCCCTTACTTTCCTTTCAAGGAGCTGGGTAAGACCCCTTAGCTCGTTCAGGAGCGCCCCGTACTCCTTCTTCTTCCTGTAGAGCTCGCCTTCTATCTCATGCTCCCTCTGGAAAAGGTCAAACTCCTCAGCCTTGAGCTGGTCGTATTTAGATCTCAGCTCCGCTATCCTGTTGCTCAGTTCAAAAGCCTTTGAGGTGAGCTTCTCCCTCTCCCTAATCAGCCTCTCGTACTCCCCCGGAGAGTCCGCCTTCCTCAGGTACTTGTCGTGGTAAAAGATCTTCTGCTTTAGCTCTGTGAACTCGTGTTCAAGCCTCCTTATCTCCCTCACTACCTCAAGTGACTCACCCTCCTTCTGGGAGAGGGCGTTCCTTACAGTCTCAAGCTGGGTCTCAAGCTCGGTTATCTCCTTAGGGATGTGCTTGAGAGCCTCCTCAACCTTGGATATCCTGTCCCTGAGCTTCCTGATCTCCCCCGTTATGACCTTTACCGTGTTCATGAAAAATATTTTACCTTCCAATCGGTCTGAGAAGTAAGACGGGCTGAGGCTGGAGCTCTCCGTTCGTGTAGGACCCTTCGGGTGTGAGAATTCTGAAAACCCTCCCGTCTAAGGGGGCAACGATCCTGGTATAGGAGATAAGGGTATTCACCCTCTTTAGCTCCCCCTCAACCTGCTGGAGCTGTGCCTTTAGGGTGTCGTACTCTATCTTCTTGTTCTCAAAGGTGCTCTCCGCAAGGAGATCCCTTTCAAAGAGCTCTTTAAGCCTATTGTAGTCCCTCTCTACCTTCCAGAGCCTCGCCTCTATCTCCTTCTTCTTTCCGAGAAGCCTCTCCTTCTCTGCAAGGTAGAGGGAGGGGTCTATCTCCATGAGGAGTTGTCCCTTCTTTACCTTCTGGCCTTCCTTGACGTGGACCTTTATTACCTTTCCTTTTACTATAGAGTAAACCTTCAGCTCCCCCGCAAATGTGAGGGATAGCAGGAGTAACAGTAAAAATACGCCCTTAAAGTTCCCCATGGACGGACTTCTTCTCTTTCCTGGATAGAAGGAGGACGATCGTCAGGGCCAAAGCGGGAACTCCTATAAGTATAAGGT
>WGFS01000066.1 GCA_015492115.1 Aquificaceae bacterium | reverse complement strand
CTTCCTTAGAGGGGATTTTCCATCAGCTTACCTGGTATAGGATTAAAATGAAAGCATGCCTCTCGTATCGGGGAAGCTTCTCTTTGAGAAGGCGAACGAGTTCGGTTTTGCGGTGGGAGCCTTCAACTTCAACAACATGGAGTTCCTCAGGGCTATCCTTGAATCTGCGGAAGAGGAGGAGGCTCCGGTATTCGTCCAGACCACGGAGAGCGCCATAAGGTACGCGGGTATAGAGTTCCTCTCGGGCATGGTCCATGCGGTGAAGGATAAGTACAGAATACCTTTTGCACTCCACCTGGATCACGGAAAGCACGTTGAGACGGTTCTCCTCGCGATAAGATACGGCTACACCTCGGTGATGATAGATTACTCGGACAGATCTTACGGGGAGAACCTTGAGGTAACGAGAAGGGTTGTCTCCCTCTGTGCCCCCCTTGGGATATCGGTGGAGGCAGAGCTCGGACAGCTCGCTGGGATTGAGGACAACGTTGAGAGTCAGGAGGAGTTCCTCGTTGATCCGGTGCAGGCAAAGGACTTCGCTTTAAGAACGGGAATAGACGCCCTTGCTCCCGCAATAGGAACCGCACACGGAGCCTTCAAGTTTAAAGGTGAAGCGAAGCTTGACTTTGAGAGGCTCAGAAAGGTTAAGGAGCTTACGAACCTTCCCCTCGTCCTTCACGGGGCGTCGGGGGTTTACTACGAGTATGTGAACGAGATAAACAGGTACGGAGGAGAGCTTGAAGGTGCAAAGGGTGTCCCGGACGAAGACATAAGAAAGGCTGTGGAGCTTGGAATAAACAAGATAAACACCGATACAGACCTAAGACTTGCCTTTGTAGCGGTGCTCAGGAGACTCATGAGCGAGGAGAGGAAAAATTTTGACCCGAGGAAGTTTTTTAAGCCCGCGATGGAGGAGGTCAAGGAGGTTGTTAAGAGAAGAATAAGGCTATACGGTAGCTCAGGAAGAGCTTCCCTTTTTTGACTCAACCTTCTTCTGGAGTTCCTTTACCCTTCTGAACACATCGTGCCATATATCCGAATAGTTGTAGTAGAGCCACTTGGCGACAGCCTCTTTATCCTCATCGGACATTCCCTGACCTATAGGAGGCATCGTCCCGAAGAAGGTGTATGCGGCAGGCTTGCAGACTCCCTTGCTCCTGGATGGGTTCGTTATGTAATCCTTGACGAACTCAACGAACTCAAGCTCGGTCGGGTAGAACTCCTTTACCCTTGCCGAGACGAGGTTCATAGGAGGGGCGTCTATATTCTCGGGTCTGTGACCACTCAGAACGCTCATCCTTGCCTTCAGAAATTCCCAGAGGGTTGCCCTCTCCTTGTGACACATAGAACAGGTTTCTTTATAGATGCTATAACCCCTCTCAAGAACCTTTGGGTCAACCTTATCACCTCCAAAGGCTACGAGCGAAGCCAGCAGTACCATCAGAAGAACCAGCATGACAGCCTCCAGTTAAGTTTTTAAGAATATTCCTATATTCTAATTTATGATATGAAGAGCCTAAAGTCAATTAAGATAAAACTTAGATGAGAAACCTTGTGGTTGTGTTTGGGCTCTCAGGTTCAGGTAAATCCTTCCTCTCAAGGATACTCCACGAGGAGCTCGGTTACGAGTGGCTGAGAAGCGATGTCGTAAGGAAGGAGCTGATGGGTATCAGTCCTGAGCAGAAGGCAAAGGCGGAGTTCGGGAAGGGAATATACACGGAGGACATAACGAGGAGGGTTTATAGGGAGATGGTCAGGAGGGCAAAGGAGCTCGTGGCGGAAGGGAAGAGGGTGGTTCTGGACGCAACCTTTCTGAAGAGGTGGCAGAGGGATCTTGTGAGAGAGAACTTTGAGAAACCTCTCTTTATCCTCGCGAGCGCGAGCGAGGAGGAGATCAGGAGGAGGCTCTCCAACAGAAGGGACGTCTCTGACGCGGACTTCAGCATATACCTTAAGCAAAAGGAGGTCTTTGAACCCCCTGAGGAAGTTGAATATGTGGTCGTTAACACGGAAAGGGGCAGGGAGGAGCTCCTTTCAGTCCTCAAGGATCTCGTCAAGGATTGACTTTGGCGCATAAGGGTTTGCGAAGGAACCTACAGCCTCGGACATGGTCCTGATGTTTGAGAATATCCTGTCCACGAGGGCTACAACCTTCTCAAGGTTAGCTTCTTCCTGTCTTATTACAAAACCCCCACCGAGTTCCTCTATCTCTTTAGCATTGTAGTACTGGTGGTCTCCCGCAGAGAAGGGGTAGGGTATGAAAAGGGCAGGGATCTTGAACAAGGACAGCTCGGATACCGTTCCCGCCCCAGACCTGCACACCGCAACGTCCGTCGCTGAGTAGATTACACCCATGTCCGTCCTGAAGGGGAACGCCTTTACATTCTCAACCCCCCTTGAGAGATCAAGAACCCTTTCGTAGTCCTGCTTTCCTGAAAGCAGTAAGACCTGAGCACCCGTTCTCTTGGCAAAGTCCACCGCGAGGGTGTTCAGGAACCTCGCCCCCTGGCTCCCTCCCATGAAGAGGATGAGGGGAGATCTGGGGTTTAAGCCGAGGGATTCCTTAGCGTTTCCCTTCTCCATCTTAAACTCAAGGAGTTCCTTCCGCAGGGGAAGTCCCGTCCTGATCACGTGCTCCCCTTTAAAGAACTTCCTCGTGTGCTCAAAGGTTATGAATACCTTCCTTGCGAAGGGGTAGAAGCTCCTGTTCGTCATACTCGGGACAGAGTTCTGCTCGTGTAGGAAGAGGGGCTTTCTGCTGAGAAGGGTGTGTATCCCTACGGGAACGCTGGAGTACCCTCCAAACACGATGGACTTAAAATCACCGTCCAGTGCAGACCTGAGAAGCAGGACACCCTTCCAGAAGCTCCAGAGGGCTTTAAGCCTGCCTTTAAGAGGGACACCCCTCAGGGGGTAGGTCTTCAGAAAGAGCTTCTCACCGGGTATATGGGGTTCAAAACTCCTCTCTATCCCCCTCTCTGTTCCCACGAAAAGGGTCTCAACCTTCCTCTCCTTAGCCTCTCTCAAAACCTCAAGGGCTGGGAAGAAGTGCCCTCCTGTCCCACCACCCGAGACCACCAGCTTCATGCGCATAAATTCTAATACGGAGGTGTGCTATGAGAAGGGTTTTGATAGTTCCGCTCGTTTTCTCATACATATCGCTGGCTGTCCCTGAGGGAAGGCTACTCTTTGAAAATCACTGCCTCAGATGTCATACCGAAGGAAGCAAGAAGCCTGTTAGCTATCTGAAGAGGAAGTACAGGAACAACACGAGAGGTATCCTTGAACTCGCCAGAAGGTGCCCGTGGGGTAGAGGTTTATCGGAGATGGAGATCGGGGTTATTGCGGAGTGGTTATCAGGCGGAAAGTAAACTATACTAATACCTTATAGAGGTAAGAAATTGAAACACCTAACTGAAGAACAGGTCAAAGAGGTGAAGGAGATACTCCTTCGCATGAGGGACAGACTGCTTGAATCAGCTCAGGAACAGATCAGGGACCCTTCCAACGTCACCTTTGAAGGAGGGGATGAAATAGACAGGGCTGATCTGGAAGAGGAGAGGTACCTGACCTTCAGGATAAAAGGAAGAGAGGCGAAGCTGATACACAAGATAGACTATGCCCTCATGAAGATAGAGTCCGGGACTTACGGTATCTGCGAGAACTGTGGGGCTGAGATACCCTACGAGAGGTTGAAGGCACGTCCTGTCACGACCATGTGCTTTGAGTGTAAGGAGCTGGAAGAGGAGCTGGAGAATGACTGAAGCCAACATGGACTGGGCGTTCCCTCGCATAAAGAGGCTCCCTCCCTACGTCTTTGCGGTCGTAAACGAGCTCAAGCACAAGCTCAGGAGACAGGGTGAGGACATCATAGACCTCGGAATGGGGAATCCGAACACCCCTCCCGCACCCCACATAATAGAGAAGCTATGTGAGGTTGCGAGGCGCCCCAATGTCCACGGGTACTCCGCCTCTAAAGGGATCCCACGGCTCAGAAAGGCGATATGCGACTTCTATGAGAGGCGCTTCGGTGTGAAACTGGATCCCGAAAGAGAGGCGATAATGACGATAGGTGCCAAGGAGGGGTACTCCCACCTCATGCTCGCCATGGTTACGCCGGGCAACTCTGTGATAGTTCCCAATCCCACGTACCCGATACATTACTACGCACCCATAATAGCGGGTGGAGAGGTTAGGTCAATACCTCTTATATTTGAGGACGATGAGGATCCACAGGAAGGATTTCTGAGGAGGCTCTACCAGACCGTAAAGGAGTCAATGCCATCCCCCCAGGGCATAGTGGTGAGCTTTCCCCATAACCCGACGACAATATGCGTGGAGAAGGACTTCTTCAGAGAGCTTGTTAAG
>WGFS01000065.1 GCA_015492115.1 Aquificaceae bacterium | reverse complement strand
CTATGGAGTAGAGGAATATGAGGGTAGCTACGAAGGTCACCACAGCTGCGGTTATGGAGGACAGAGCGTCAAAGTAGAATCCCACCGTGAGGGTGTAGCCCTCTAAGGGTAGAAATTCGTAAAGTTTTGTCTGTATCGGCGTGTGGAGGGAGTGAGCAAGAACTAACAGGGAGGATATGAAGGATATAGCTCCCGCGGAAACCGCTATGATACCGCTCGCCCTGTCCCCGATCTGCCTGCCGAGAAATCCTATAACCAGGAATGCTACAAGCGGAGAGAATACGACAACAAGCTCCATCATTACCCCCTCATGTCCGTAATTTCATCGGTAGACTCAACGTACCTGTACCTGAATATGGCTATTATTATGCCAAGTCCAACCGCCGCCTCTGCAGCGGCGAGGGCTATTATGAAGAGGGCGAACACCTGACCCTCAACGAGCCCCATCTGAGCGTCCGCACCTACGAAGGCTATATTCACCGCATTCAGGGCGAGCTCAAGGCTCATGAGGACGGTGACAAGGTTCCTTCTCGCTACGAGCCCTATCACACCCAGTCCAAAGAGTATCATGCTCACTATGAAGTAAGCTTCAACGGGTATCGTCTTCATAGGTCTGACTCTCCTTCCTTCCTATCAGAACCGCTCCTATCATACCTATAAGGAGCACAAGCGATACAACCTCAAAGGCGAAGAAGTACTTGGTGAAGAGGATAGAACCGACAACCTCCGTGTTTCCAAGCCTCTCTATAAACGCCCTTAACTTACCTTCAGGGGATGCGGTTATTCCCAAGAAGAAGACTATAGCCATCTCAACGTAAAGAAGTATAACGAGTGGCAGGGACAGGACACCCTCCATCCTGTAGTGACTTCCCTTCTTCACGGCCTTCTCCCAGGGAACGGCGGTAAGGACGAAAACATAGAATACAGCTATGGCGACCGCGTATATGAGAAGCTGGAGGGCTCCGACGAGCTCAGCTCCAGCGGTGAAGAATATTCCGGCGACCGCTATGAGAGCTGAGAGAAGCCAGAGGATAACGTATATAGGGTTGGTGAAGGTGATCACACCTACGCCCGAGATTATCGCCCACGCAGAGAACATCAAGAATACGATCAGTCTTACCATTCATGCCTCCCCCTGATCTCAGCCTCGGGTAGCTTTACCTTGTTCTCGTGCCAGAGCTTGTCCCTCTGGGAGTCGTCTATCCATATCCTGTCCGGTTCGTTCTCCCTCCTCATCTGCCAGTCCTTGCCTATCTTCTCAAGGAGCTCAAGGTCAAGTATGGAGTCCTTCCTCGTGTAGCTCGCAGTCTCGTGTATGTCCGTCTGATAGAGGCAGTCCACAGGGCAGGCGTCAACGCAGAAGCCACAGAAGGTGCATAGCATGAGGTTCATGTTGAAGACCGATACCACCCTCCTCCCGTTCTCCAGCTTCTTCCCCTCTATCTCAAAGAGCTGGGGGACAGGACAGGCACGCTTACATAGCATGCAGACGACACACCTGCTCTTCCCGGGTATGACCTCTATCTTAAATCTCTCAACCCACTCATCGTAGGCAGGCTGGGGCTCGTTTCCGTCTACGACCTTGTGGGCGAAGAAACCTCTGAACCTCTTTGGGGGAGTCAGCTTTTCGTAGGGGTAGTGGGTCGTTATAGTCCTGCTGAAAGCGTGCCTTATGGTAACCGAGAGACCTTTTATAAAATCTATGAACAAAGCCCTCTCCAGCCAGCTGAGAGGTTTAGCGGTCACACGCTTAATCATAGGTCACCTCCAAACCACCGGAGCAATTATAGCGGTTAAAACTATGTTTATCAAGGCTAAGGGGAGCATAACCTTCCAGGCGATCTCCGTGATCTGGTCTATCCTGTACCTGGGAAGCGTCCAGTGAAGCCAGAGTATGAAGAGGAAGAGAACCGTCACCTTGAGCAGGAACCACACGTAAGGGGAGAAGGGACCAAGGAAGAAGAGGGGGTCAACGAAGCCCATGAAGGGTATGTTTATAGGAGACCATCCTCCGAAGAACAGGACAACAGCTATAGCTGAAAGGGAGAGAACCTCCACATACCACTCAACGAGGGGGAAGAGACCAAACTTCATTCCTCCGTACTCAACGGTGAAGCCCGTCACGAGCTCAGCCTCAGCCTCCTGTATGTCAAAGGGAACCCTTCCCGTTTCAGCTAGAAGGGAGAAGAGGAAGACAACAAAGGCTATGGGCTGAACCCATATATACCAGAGGTTCTGTTCAATCTGCCTCTGGACTATCTCATAGGTGGACAGCGTCCCGGCGAGTATGAGGGGACCCATCACCGCAAAGGTTATGGCAACCTCGTAGGAGATTATTATCCCAGCCTTCCTCATGGAGCCTATAAGGGGATACTTGGAGTTGGAAGCCCATCCAGCTATGGCTATTGCGTAGACCGCAAGGGAGCCAAGACCGAAGACCAGGAGGAGGGCAACGTTAACGTCAGTGAGTATGGGCTTTATCCTGTACCCAAATAGCTCAAACTCGGGACCAAAGGGAACCACCGCAAAGACAAGAGTCGCAGGAACGAGTGCAAGGACTATGGCGAGGTTGTAGAGGAACTTGTTTCCGTATCTGGGAAAGAGGTCTTCCTTGGTTATCAGCTTTAGACCGTCCGCGATGGGTTGCAGGAGTCCGTGCCAGCCCACCACCATGGGTCCCGGTCTCCTCTGAATGTGCGCTGCGACCTTTCTCTCCACCCACGTTAGGTAGGCTCCAACGCCGAGCACTATACCCAGAATGACGAGTATCTTTATAACCGCTATTACCACACCAGCTACCACACTCTCCATCCACAGCCTCCTATCTGTCCGTCTCTCCCACGACCGGGTCTATGCTTGCAAGTATTGTGACCGCGTCAGCTATAACCCTGTCCTTCATAAGGTGGGGATATATGCTCAGGTTGTAGTAAGAGGGCGGTCTGACCTTAACCCTGTAGGGCTTCACACCACCCATGGAGAATACGTAAAATCCAAGCTCACCTCTGGGGTTCTCTCCCGAGGAGTATATCTCTCCCGTGGGAACTTTCAGACCTATTCCATCTATGGTCAGCTTGAGCTTCTTCTCTTTGGGAACCTCCGCGAAGAAGGGTGCAGACCTGGGAATTTTTTCCAGCTTAGAAAGACACTGCTCTACTATCCTCACGCTCTGCCTCATCTCCTCAATACGAACGAGGTACCTGTCGTAGCAGTCCCCCACATCGCCGACCGGTATATCAAAATCAACCTCTGCGTAGGCATCGTAGGGTTCAAGCTTCCTCATATCGTAGGGTATTCCGGAGCCCCTTACAACCGGACCTGTAACCCCGTAGAAGTAGGCATCCTCAGGTGTTATCACACCAACGTCCTTGTTCCTTCTGAGCCATATCCTGTTCCTCGTGAGTATCCTCTCCCAGTCGCTCAGCTCCTTAGGGAACCTCTTTATGAAAGCCCTTATGACCTCAAGGGCACCCTCTGGAAGGTCCATCCTCACACCACCCACACGTGGGTAAGAGATAGTGAGGCGGGCACCCGTTATGCCCTCAAGTATATCCATTATCTTCTCACGCTCTTTGAAGGCGTATAGGAAAACGGTGAGGGCTCCGAGGTCAAGGGCATAGGTGCCGAGCCAGAGAAGGTGGGAGTTTATCCTCTGGAGTTCAGACATCATGGTCCTTATGTACTTTGCCTTCTCAGGCACATCCTCCTCTATTCCGAGAATCCTCTCTATCGCAACGACCCAAGCCTGGTTGGAGCACAGGGCTGATAGGTAGTCCATCCTGTCGGTATAGACGAGGAACTGGTTGTACATCTCGTTTTCCGCCAGCTTCTCAACACCCCTGTGGAGCTGACCGAGTATCACGTCTGTCTGGACTATACGCTCCCCCTCAAGGTCAAAGAGAAACCACATCGTCCCGTGGGTTCCCGGGTGGAGTGGTCCCCAGTTGAGAACTATCTGTGCCTTCTTCTTCAGCCTTTTTTTCTCGGTTATCTCAAGGTCTTCAAGGGTGGGGACTATCGCATGCTTCCTCTCGTAGTTCATGGTACCCTCAAGCCTGTCCCCCCAGAGAACCTCGTTGAGGGAGGGGAGATCCTGCTCGGGGAAGCCCTCAAGAGGGAAGTCTTTGCGGAGGGGAAAGTAAGGGTAGGTGTCCCACATGAAGGCGCGCACGAGGTTCTCGTGCCCCTCGTACTCTATGCCGAACATGTCGTAGCACTCTCTCTCAGCCCACTTGCCCGCAAACCAGAGCTTCTCTACGGTAGGGAGCGTTCCATCTGTTCTCGTCTTTACCATCACCCTCTTTTTCTCGTCCACGTTGTAGAGGATATAAAAAGCCTGAAATCTTGAGAGCCTGTCTTCTGGGAAGGCTATGAGGTTCTCCTTGACCGCATTCCTGAAGTCTTTCTCCTTCTCCAGTATGTCCTTTAAGTCCACCACGGAGTGGTCTATAAAGAGCTTGAAGCCTCTGTTTTTTAACTCCTTCAGGAGTTCTATAAGGCTCTCCTTCTTTATGTGAAGGGAGGTGCTGTTCCCTGACTCCACTATCTCAAGCTCCGGGAACCTCTCCTTCAGCTCTACAAAATCTTCAGCCTTTGCCCACGGCATCAAACTTCCTCCATCTCAAACTGCCAGTTGAGAGCACCCTTCCTCCATGCGTAGAGGAGTCCGTAGGTGAGTATCAGTATGAAGAGAAACATCTCTATGAAACCGAACACACCGAGCCATCTGTAAACGACCGTCCAAGGGAAGAGGAAGGCTGCCTCTATGTCAAAGAGAAGAAGAAGGAGTCCCAGGAGATAGTATCCCTGGTGAAAGGTCGTCTGAGCGCTTTTATCGTAGAGGGGAACACCGCACTCGTAGGGATAGTCCTCGTACTCCTGGGGTGTCCTGGGACCAAAGAGCCAGTTCAGGGATATCATCACAAGGGCTATCCCGACCATCACCCCGAAGAATATCAGAAAGCCTATGTAATCCATGCCTCTCACCTCGCAAACAGTATCTCAGCGGCAGGGCTGAGCAACTGCCATACAATACCGGGAGCTACAGCGAGCACAACCGTCATGAGCGTAAGGAACAGAAGGGAAGCCAGTTCGGCGTAGCTCTTCTCTGGAACGGATACCTCCTTCTCTTTATCCTTCATGTACATCAGGACGACAAGCCTCACGTAGTATCCAGTGGAGACGGCGGTTGACAGGATCATGACGAAGGCGAGCCACCAGAGCTTGTCAAAGGAGAGAGCCATAAAAACGAGCGTCTTCCCCACAAAGCCCACGGTGGGAGGAACCCCGAGGAGGGCAAACATATACACCAGAAAGGCGAAGGCGAGGTAGGGCATGCTGAACCTGAGTCCCGAAAACTCCCTTATCTCGTTGTTCCAGTTCTCGTCCCTTTCAAGCATGGCGACCACAAAGAAAGAACCTGCGGACATCACAGCGTAAACAACAAGGAAGTATATAACCGCCTTCAGACCTATCACCTTTGTTACAGCTACCCCTGCGAGGATATATCCAGAGTGGGCTATGGAAGAGTAAGCGAGGAGCCTCTTTATATCCCTCTGAACGAGGGCGACGAAGTTCCCGTAGAGCATGGTGACCGCCGCAATGACCCCCACGGTCAGCATCCAAGCGAGGGCAAACTTATCCTCTATCAAAGGCATTATGCGGACTACGGGTATGAAGAAGGCGAGCTTGCCAACGGAAGCCATGAAGGCTGTCACCGGTGTGGGAGCTCCCTGATAGGCGTCGGGAAGCCAGAAGTGGAAGGGAACAGCCCCTATCTTTATAGCAAAGCCTATAAGGAATAGCACGAGCCCGAGTATGAGGTAGTGGTAATCGCCTCCCGAGTAGGTGAGTATCTCCCGCAGGTCAATAGATCCAGAGTATATGTACATGAAGACCGCACCGTAAGAGGCGAGGGCTATACTGAGACCTCCCAGTATCAGGTACTTGAAGGCTCCCTCCTTTGATATGAAGGAACCCCTGAGGAGGGCTGTTAGTATGTAAAATCCTATGGAGACGAGCTCCAGAGAGACGTAAATGATTATGAGGTTGTAGGAGGAGGCAAGGATCATCGTCCCAAGGAGAGTGAAGGCGAGTATGTAGTAAAACTCTCCGTAAAAAGAGCCTTTTGATTGGAAGTACCTCTGGGAGAAGGCTAACACGGTAAGGGCTATAACGAGCTCAAAAACCTTCACGAGTACCCCGAGGTAGTCGTTGGTAAAGGTTCCGTAGAAGGTGTCTCCGTGAAACTGAATTGTAACACCCACAGACATGAGGGCGAGGATGTAACCTATTGCGCTCAGAGAAGGAAGGACGACCCTCTTCAGAGGTGAGGAGAGTACAAGTTCAAGGGTGAAGAGAAGAAAGGCGGTTATAAGAACTGTAAGCTCCGGAAGGAAGAGCTCCAGTCGCGGTATCTGTACAGCACCTACGAGCTGTCCTATATCCATCTCCTCACTCCAGTCCTAAGAGGTTTTTGAGTATAAAGCCTATTGAACCCTCAAACATGTTAAAGAATAGGTGGGGGAAGAAGCCTATAAGGAATATGGGCACCATCAACATTATGAAGCTTACAAGCTTAAAACCCCTTATGTCCGTAAAGTGTATCAGTATGCTCTCCTCTCTGACATCAAGGAAGAGCGTTTTGAGCATGAAGAGGATGTAAGCTGCGCTGAAAAAGGCACCAACAAGCACAAGAAGGGCAAGGGCATAAGAGTATTCCTTTGCAGCGAGTATGGTCAGAAACTTTCCCCAGAAGGAAGAACCCCCTGGGAGCCCCATGGAGGCAAAGGAGGTCATGGCAACGATGACAGCAAACATGGGCATAAACTTTACAGAGCCTCTGAGACTGGACATGTTAAAGGTATGAAGTCTGTTGTAGATAAAGCCCGCGATCATAAAGAGGGATGCACTTGTCATACCGTGGGCGAACATCTCTATCACGGAAGCCCTTAGCCCCTCCTGGGTGAGAAGAAACATGGCTGTTACCACAAAACCCATGTGAGATACGGAAGAGTATGCGACGAATCTCTTTATGTTGTTCTGGACTATAGTCATCCAGGAGGCGTAAATAATGGTTATTATGCCTATCGCAACCATAAAGGGCATGAGCTTTACAGTTGCATCGGGGAACAGTCCAAGGTTGAACCTCAGCAAAGCGTAAGTACCCATCTTAAGGAGCATTGCAGCGAGAACAACGGAACCCGCGGTCGGCGCTTCGCCGTGGGCATCGGGTAGCCACGTGTGAAAGGGAACGAGCGGGGTCTTTACCGCAAAGGCTATGAAGAAGAGGAGAAATAAAAATATCTCAAGTCCGGGCGTGTAGGAGTTCTTAAGCAGGTCAAAGTAACTGAAAGAGAAGCTCCCTGTGTTTTTGTAGTGAACCACCGCAACGGACGCTATCCCCAAGAGGAGAAAGAGAGATGAAACAAAAATGTATATGAAGAACTTATAGGCTGAGTAGAGTCTGAGCTTGTACCCCCAAACTCCTATGGCGAAGAGCATGGGTATAAGGGTGAGCTCGTAGAAGACATAGAATACCAGCACATCGTAGCTCGCAAACACCCCTATCAGGAAACTCTCCGTCAGCAAAAATGCGACAAAGTACTCTTTAAGCCTGAAGCTCACCTGTCTGTCCTTTACAGACCACACAATGGCTACGAGAGAGACCAGGGCGGTAAGAAGGTACATGAGGAGGGAGAGACCATCTAGACCCAAGGAAAGCTTTATGTTGAGCTCATCAAGTATGGTGTACTCCTCATAGAACTGAACCGCAGAGGTTCGCGAGTAATCAAACAGGTAAACAACCAAGAGAGATAAAAGGAAGGTCGCACCAGCACCGACAACGGATACTGCCCTTGCAAACCTCTCCTGAAGGAATACTACAAGGAGGGCAGAGATGGCAGGTAGAGCAAGGGATAGACTTATGAATGGGAAATCCGTTCTCACTATATCCATCTTCGCTTACCCCTTCACCCTATCAAGCGCATAAAGCATTATCCCAAGGACAACAATTATCCCAACCAGCAGAAACAGAACGTAGTTGTTAAGAAGACCTGTCTGGATATTTCTCAGGACCCTTCCGGAGCGAAACACGTTGAAGGCAAGCCAGTGTATAAATATGTCAATGGACTTTATGTCAAAAGCCTTCCAGACATCCTTTGCGAACCTGAAGAAGAGCCTGTAGGCTGTGTTTATAAAGCCGTCTATCAGGAACCTGTCTCCTACGTAGTAAGCGGTCTTTGAAAAAAGCATATATCCGCGGGCAAGACCGCGATGATAGAACCTTTCGGTAAAGAACTGCTCTTTAAAGGTCACCCTCAGAGGCGCAAGGGCTGAAGCCATACCTTCGGGAGAAACGATCCTTTTTACGAAGACCAGGTAAGCTATCAGTATGCCTATCAGTCCCACGCTCACGGAGGTAACCGCCACATTCATATGAATCTCTTTATGTTCCGCACCAACAACGTGCATGTACCACCCCTCAAAAAACCCAGCTATCACAGCCATCACCCCAAGCACTACCATAGGAACCGTCATTACCGCCCCTACTTCCTTAGGCTCGTG
>WGFS01000064.1 GCA_015492115.1 Aquificaceae bacterium | reverse complement strand
CATCTGGAGGGTGTGCCCCGTTGGGGCTGTGTCTATGACGAAGTGCTGGTAGTCTTCGTAATGCCCGAGAACGGTCTTTGAGAGCTCCTCAATGACAGCGGACTCTTCGGTTCCCGGAGTCTCCTGAACGTTGTGGAAGGCTTCCCTTATCCGCTCAAACACGTCGGGGCTGACCGCAGGCTCTATGCTTTCCAGAGCATTCCTTACATATTCCTTTACAACCCTGTAGGGGTCTATCTCAAGGGCGAAGAGGTTGTCAGACACCCTGAAGATCCCCTCACCCTTCACACCCAGTATGTCGGAGAGGGAGTGGGCGGGGTCTGTGGATACGAGGAGCGTCTTCCTCCCCCTGTCCGCAAGCATCAGGGCGAAGGCTGAGGACAGCGTGGTTTTCCCAACACCTCCCTTTCCGCCGAAGAAGAGGAGCTTTCTCTCAAGCATCAAGAAAAGTTTAAACGTATATCGGGTGATTTTGTGAACTCGGAGATGATGTGGAGGAGCTCTTCCGAGGTCTTGAAGTTCTCAGGGAACCTCACCTGAAGGTACTTCAGCCTGACTCCGTAATCCTCCATCGCCCTTGCAACGCTCTCTACCTTCTCTGGTGGTGGGATGAAAGGGGCTATGACACCTATCTCGTCCCCACCGAGCCTGAATATGACGGGCGATGTTATGTCAAGTATGTCAACCTTCATGAGCTTTATTATCATGTCCCTTATGTCAAACATCGCACAGCACTGTATGTTCACCGTATCAACCAGTCTTGTGAGAGCCTCGTTTCCTCTGTCCCACCCGTGCTTCCTGTTTATCTCAAAGAGGTTCTGTATGTCAAATATGGTGAAGCAGAAAGGGTCTCCCTTCTCTATGAAGGCTTCCAGGGTAGGCAGGAAGAGGTCTCCCTTTATAGCTCCAGTAAAGTCCATGTAGTAAAAGCTCCACCTTATCTTGTCTATCTCCGTGTCTATCTCCGGGATTACCGCGAAGCTCTCCTTCATCTCTGATAGAACCCTGACAGCGTAGGGAACTATGTCCGGGTCAAAGTGCTTCCCTGCCAGCTCCTCCAGCTCCCTTAGGGCTACCTCCCAGGGCTTGGAACGTTTGTATATCCTCCTTGCGGTCATGGCTTCAAAGGAGTCCGCTATTGTGTATATCCTTGCGAGGAGGGGTATCTCCTCTCCCTTCTTGCCAAAGGGGTAGCCCGTTCCGTCGTACTTCTCCTGGTGGTAAAGGAGGACGTCCATGCTCCCCTGGGGGAATCCAAGGTCTTTGACCAGCTCGTAGCCGAACTTTACGTGGAGCTTCATAACCTCGTACTCCTTTGGGGTCAACCTTGTGGGTTTGAGGAGTATGACGTCCGGTATTGCGACCTTGCCCACGTCGTGGATGTAACCGCCCGTTTCAAGCTCCCTGAGCTCTTCCTCCGTCAGGCCTAAGGCTTTCCCTATCTCAAGGGCGTATAAAACTCCTCTCTCTGTGTGTCCCTTGGTGTAGGCGTCACGGAGCTCCAGAAGCTTTATGAAGAACTCTAAGTTCATAAGCTCCTTTCATAACCTCCTGACTTAAACATAGGATTTTAGTCCTTGGTTGTTATGACTTCTTATAGAGATCGTTTAATCCTTCATGAGGATGACTTATAGAAACCCACCCAAGAGGTCACCCATGTAGGCAACTATAAGAAACCTTGGGAACCTGCCCATGAAAGAGGCGAGGAGGAACTGAGACCTCGGCATCTCAAATATACCAGCGAGCCAGCAGACCACCTTGAAGGGTACTGGGGTGAGCCCGGCAAGCAGAACAGCCCACACGCCGAACCTGTTGAAGAAAGCCTCTCCCTTTATGAAGTTCTTCTCCCCGAGCAGTTTCTTAGCTATGGGCTCTCCGAGAAGCAAACCGAGGGTGTGGGCGGTCAGTCCTCCCAGGACGCTCGCTATCCCCGCCACGCTTGAGGCTGTAAGGGGGTTTAGACCGAGGGCTGTCCCCCCAGCTATGAAGGGATCCGGGGGAATGGGCTGAAATATGCTCTCGGTGAAGGATATGAGAAATATCCCGATGTATCCGTACTGCTCAACGAGACTTCTTGCCCACAGCTCCAAAGATTCAAACATTTGAGCTAAAATATTACACCATGTCTGCGATAGTTGGAGTTCACGGAAGGGAGGTTCTTGATTCCAGAGGAAACCCCACGGTGGAGGCTGAGGTAGTTCTTGAGAGCGGTGCGGTTGGAAGGGCTATAGTTCCCAGCGGAGCTTCCACCGGAGAGAGGGAAGCCCTTGAACTCAGGGATGGAGACCCCAAGAGGTTCCACGGCAAGGGAGTCCTGAAGGCTGTTGATAACGTGAACGGTGAGATAGCCAAGAGGGTCTGCGGTATGGAGTCTCTTAATCAGAGGGAGATAGACCTTGCTCTCATAGAGCTTGACGGGACTGAGAACAAGAGCAGGCTCGGTGCAAACGCCATACTCGCGGTTAGCATGGCTGTCGCGAGGGCAAGCGCTGAGGAGCTCGGTATATCGCTTTACGAGTATCTGGGAGGGAGGTTCGCAAGCAGGCTACCCGTGCCCCTTATGAACGTTATAAACGGTGGAGCCCATGCGGACAACGACCTTGACATACAGGAGTTCATGATAGTTCCCGTGTGCGGAGGTTCCTTCAGAGAGGCTCTCAGGGCTGGGGTTGAGGTGTTCCATACCCTGAAGAAGGTTCTGAAGGAGAAGGGATTTTCCACAAACGTGGGTGATGAGGGAGGCTTTGCCCCAAACCTGAGCTCAACGAGAGAGGCTCTTGACACCCTCATGCTGGCGATAGAGAAGTCCGGATACAGACCCGGTGAGGATGTGCTCCTCGCCCTTGACTGTGCCTCCTCTGAGTTTTACGAGGACGGAACTTACAGGCTTGAGGGGAAGGAACTGAGCTCGGAAGAGCTCGTTGAGTTTTACAGAGGTCTGATAGAGAGCTATCCGATAGTTTCCATAGAGGACCCCCTCTCGGAGAACGACTGGGAAGGGTGGATAAAGCTGAGCGAGGTCTTGGGAGACAAGGTTCAGCTCGTGGGAGACGACCTCTTTACAACGAACCCTAAGATCCTGAGGGAGGGTATAGAGAAAGGTGTGGCGAACTCAATACTCGTTAAGCTGAACCAGATAGGGACTCTCTCTGAGACCCTTGATACGATCATGCTCGCAAAGGAGAACGGATACTCGGCGATAATATCCCACCGCTCCGGGGAGTCCGAGGACACATTCATAGCTCACCTTGCGGTAGCTACCAACTCCGGACAGATAAAGACAGGTTCAGCCTCTCGCTCCGACAGGATTGCAAAGTACAACGAACTTCTTAGAATAGAGGAAGAGCTTGGTTATGGAGCACAGTTCTGGGGCAAAGAGGAGTTCAGGAGATTTCTTACTGATTAAGCGCCTCGCCTACGGTTTTTTAGCCCTCGCCGTTGTGAATACTCTTGCAAACCTCCTTTTCTCCGAGCTAAACCTAAAGAAGGTTGTCCAGCTCAAACTCGCTTCCGACAGGCTTGCCGAGCTCATAGACGTTGAGAAGGGAAAGAATCTTCAGCTTGAGGCTATCCACGCCCGTGTGAAGAGAAATCCAAGGTTTTACAAGGAGAAGTTCGTGAGGGAGTATCTACTCATGTTCAAGAAGGGGGAGAAAGTTATACCCCTTCCTAAGGAGCTCTGGTACAGATAGTTACTTTCTAACCTCCTCCAGCTTCCTCGTAGCTGCGTAGAGAACCGCCTCGGCAACGACCCGCCCATCAACCGTAGCGGTTCCCTTCATCTTGGAGAGGGTCTTCTTCAGAGATATCGTCTCCAACTCCATCCTCAGCTGGTCTCCCGGGAAGACAGGTCTCTTGAACCTCGCACCATCTATTCCCGCAAACACGACAGCGTACTTCCCTATCTCAAGGTTGAGTGACTTTATCATGAGAATGCCACCCACCTGAGCCATGGCTTCTAGGACGTAAACCCCCGGAAACAGAGGGAAACCGGGAAAGTGCCCCTGAAAGACGGGCTCGTTTACACTCACATTCTTGATGCCAACTATCCTCTTTCCCTCCTCGTACTCGGTTATCCTGTCAACCAGCAGTATGGGATACCTGTGGGGGAGTATGTCCATTATCTCCAGTATGTCCATGGGGGTATTATATATCAAACACAACCTCTCCAACGTACTGACCGTTCTCCCTCTCAACTCTAAGCCTGTGGTAGGTGGCAGCCTTTATGACGAGTTTTGAGGTGTGCTTCTTGGGGTCAAACCTCTCTCCCCAGAGTTTTACCCTCACCCTGTCCTCTTTGAACTCAATCACCTCGCACCTTGACGCAACGAACCTCTTGCTCTCGTGAAGGACGAGAACCTCGTTTATTAGATCCGCGAGCAGGAAGGGCATTCTACCCTCCGCCAAGACCTCGTAACTTTCCACAGGCTCAACCTTTTCTATATCCGTGATCTCGTTGAAGGTTGCCAAAAGCGCCTTGCAGAAAAGCTCTTCTAAAGAATCCGCCCTCACCCTTATCCCCGCATCCGCGGTTATGTCGTCTATGGTTTCGTAGAACATGCGTTTATTATAATTCCAAGGGATGAAGGTCCTCGTTGTGGACGACGAGCCTGTTATAGGAAAGATGGTAAAGACCGCCCTTGAGAACAGGGGGCACGAGGTCATGTGGATGGAGAGCGCGGAGGGAGTGCTGGAGGCTGTGGAGAGTTTCAGTCCCGACGTCATACTTCTGGACATCAATATGCCTGGAAGATCGGGCTTCGACGCCCTGAGTGAACTCAAAAGCTCGGGCTCCGATATACCTGTTATAGTCATGAGCGTTCTCTCCCAGGACTTCAACATAGAGAAGGCCTATGACTTGGGAGCGAGAGACTACGTAATAAAGCCCTTCAGCCTGAACCACCTTATAAGGAAGCTGGAGTCCCTTAAATGAGATCGATCTTTCTTCTGCTGGTAATCTTTTCCTTCTCCGCCTTCGCGGGAGAGACCTACTACTGCGTCCAGATGGCCTCTTCAAGGAAGTTTGAGAATCTAAGGCGCACCATAAGATACGTGAGCACCTTCCCATACGTGAGGATAGAGAAGATCGGGGATCTCTACACCCTGAGGGCGGGTTTCTTTAAAAAAAGGGAGAATGCTGTAAGGCTTCTAAAAAGAGCGAGGGAGGTCTTTAAAAACGCCTTCGTGAGGAGGTGCGATCTCGTACCCGGGAGGATAGTCCTTCCCCGCTACGAGGCGAAAAGGAGCAAATTCTTTACCTACGAGCTCGGGATGAGGCTTGCCCAGCTCTACATAAAGCGCAAGGAGTATGAGAAGGCGGAGAAGATTTACAGAGAACTTTCCAGGCGATATCCAGACAGCAGGGAAGTGAGGCTCCAGCTGGCGAGGGTCCTATTCTGGCAGGGGAAATACAGGGAGTCTCTGAAGATTTACAGGGAGCTTGAGAAGCTCGATCCCAGCCTTGCGGATGAGAGGAGGAAGGTGGAGGTGAAGATGATCCTGGAGAAGGTGGACAGGCTCGAGAAGGAGGGAAAGCTCAAGGAGGCCATAGAGCTCCTCAAAAAGCTCTACGAGGAGGAGAAGAGCTACGACACGGGCATGAGGCTGGGAAGGCTCTACATAAGGACTGGAAGGAGAGAAGAAGCCCGCAGAGTGTTCGCATACCTGATGGAGAAGTATCCCCAGGATAGGGAGATAAGGGAGATATACTCCTTACTCCAGCCCAGGAAGATCGTAAAAAAAAACTCTATCTAAACTACCTGCGCCTCAGGGTGGGCTACTACTGGTATGACAGCAGAAACTTCATGGATAAGGAAGTCTTCTTAGAGTCCAAGTTCTCGGGGATCTTTGGAGTCTCCCTGATAGGGAGGATCGGTCTCGTGAACAGGTTCGGAAAGGAAAACTCACAGCTGGGCCTAGACTACTACAGGAGGCTCGGCAGAGGCTTCTGGGGATATCTGTCCGGAGATCTTTCTCCGGAGGCGGACTTCCTTCCCAGGTATAGCCTCGGAGGAGGCGTGTTCAGATCCTACAGAAGGCTGGAGCCCGGGGTGAATCTGAGATACATGAGGTTTAGAGACTCCGAGGTCTTCCTTCTGGCTCCCTCAATAACCTTATACCTTCCCAAGGGAGCCTATCACACGGCCACGCTGTATTTGAATGTAAAGAGATCCACATTCTCCCTGCTAAACAGATTCGGCTACAAAGACAGACAAAAGGAGCTCTTTCTTTCGATCTCCTTCGGGACTTCTTCCGAGAGGCTCCAGGCGGGGGAAGACTTCGTTAGATACTCTACCTTTTCAGCCGGCGCGGGCGGGGAGCTGAGGCTCACAGATAGAATCAGCCTAGGAGCTTCCCTTAAGTTTGAGGACAGGAGAGGACTTTACAGAAGATATGGAGTAAGCGCTTATGGAAGGCTTTGGTGGTGATCTGGGGGAGATCCTCCAGGGGGTAAGCTTTATAGCTTCCGAGGAGCTGAAGGACTTCTTATGGAAGGTAATTTTAATTCTCGGGGCTGTTGACCTACTCCTTGCGGTAACTACCGTGGTCCACAGGATCTACGTGGACAGAAGGGACAGGCTCTACAAAAGGGCCTATGACAGGTACAGCGATCAGGTGGTGAACGCTGTCCTCGGTGAGGGTAAGATAGATCCTTCCAAAAGGGACATAGAGAAGGAGGCTCTCGGGGACGTGTGTTTAGAGATCCTCAAGAAGTTCAAGGGGTCCTTCACGGAGAGGGTCCGCCAGATAGCACAGGAGATGGGAGTTGTGGACTACTACCTGGAGAAAACCAGGAGCCTCATAGTCCACGACAGGGTGGTAGCCTACGAGAAGCTGGCCTACCTGAAGGTTTACGAGATAAAGGAGGACCTGAGAAGACAGCTCGAGAAGGAGGAGAGGGAGTGGGTCATGGAGAGGCTCATCTTCTCTTATGCACTTCTCTCAGAAGACTTTCGGGACGTGGAGCTCCTCTTCAGGAGCCTCGAGAGGATGAGGCACGTGAGCTTCAAGTTTGTGGAGTTTCTGTGGTTCGACCTACTGGATACCTTCTCGGAAAAGGGTAGGCTCGAGGAGTTCCTCGATTTTGTCTGGGAGAATTTCTCCGAAAGGCCTTTCATTCTGAGAGCCTTTGTTGAAGCTCTTGGCAACAAAAGGATTCCGAGCCTTGGGAGCTTTGTCCTTAGAGTTTACGAGAGATACAGGGAGGACACAACCATGAGGATAAGCTGTGTGAGGGCTTTGGGGCTCATAGGCTTTGAGGGGGCCTGTGACATCATCCTCGATAACCTGGTCCATCCAGACTGGAGGGTGAGGGCGGTCGCCTGCAGGTTCGCCTTCCTCTGCCCCTGGGAGAGGGTCGGGGGAGCCCTTGTGGAGAGGCTAAAGGACGAGAGCTACCACGTGAGGATAAACGCTGGGAGGACCATACTCTACTTCAGAGACAGGGCAAAGAAAGTCTTCGAAAGGCTACTCTCCTCCGAGGACAGGTTCGCCCAGGATACCGCCAGATACTTCCTCCAGGAGCTGGAGGTGAGGAATGCTTGAGGCTCTGGCCTACTTCCTCCTCGGGTTCCAGCTCCTGATCCTCATCTACTTCACTGCGGTGAACAGCATATACACGCTCTTTATCCTGATCTCCCTATACCATCTTTACAGACACATAATCCTCGTGAGGAGGGAGAAGCTCGAGCTTATGCTCTCCAACATCCTCTACAGGCCAATCTCCATACTCGTTCCCGCCTACAACGAGGAGGAGACCATAGTCCCGAGCGTGAGATCGCTCCTGAGGCTCCACTATCCCGAGTTCGAGATAGTGGTAATAAGCGACGGCTCGACGGACGGGACGATCGAGAAGCTCAAGGAAGCCTTCAGGCTCGTGAGGATAGAAAAGCCCGTCCGCAAGGTTCTGGACCACAAGCCCATAAGGGACATCTACGTCTCCCTCGATCATCCGAACCTCATAGTGGT
>WGFS01000063.1 GCA_015492115.1 Aquificaceae bacterium | reverse complement strand
CTGAAAAATAACGCCAAATTATGACTAATATCATAAATCCCTGGATTAAGCTCTAAACCTTTAGTTATAAGCATTATTTGGCATTTTTAATCGTTCTTTTCCTTGTGTATCAAGCACTTGATAGAGTTTCTAATCCCCAGGTCGGAGGTTCGAGTCCTCCCGGGCCCGCTTTATCCCCATCTGAGCTTTTCCCTGAGAATCTCAAAGAAGCCCTTGTCGGGGTGGACGTATATCTCACAGAACCTCCTTGCCCTCTTTACCTCAACCACGTCTCTATTCTTTAGATACATACCCTCCTGACCGTCCATGGTGAGGAAACAAGCCCTGTCGGGGGACAGAACCCTGAACCTTACGGAGAAATCAGCAGGTAGAACCACGGGTCTGTTGGAGAGGGTGTGAGGACATATGGGTACGAAGAGGATGTTCTCCGAGTCAGGATAGATTATGGGACCTCCTGCAGAAAGGGCGTAGGCGGTTGAGCCTGTAGGGGATGAAACTATAACACCGTCCCCATATACGTGAACCATGAACTTCTCGTTCGCGAAGACCTCTATCTCCATTATGCGTGCTATAGCGCTCTTGGAGACAACCACGTCGTTCAGATAGTTGCCCAAAAACTTCCTCCTCTTCCCTCTGTACAGGTAGGTGGAAAGCATCATCCTTCTCTGTTTTTTTAGCTTGCCAGCGAGGAGTTCCCTGAGCACGTCAAGAGCTTCGTGCCTCTCCACCTCGGTCAGGAATCCGAACCTTCCCTCGTTTACCCCAAGGAGTGGAACCCTATACCTTGAGGCGAGCCGAGCCCCAGCCAGGAAAGTCCCATCCCCACCCACAACTACCATCAACCTGTATCCCCTGATGTTTGGACTCACCCCCGAAGGGGGTCTGTTCAGAATCCTCTTTACTTTATAGCCCTTGCCTTTGAGGAAGTTCGCAAGCTCCTCAGCTGTACTCTTGGCCTTCTCCGAGTCCTTTACAAAGATGGCTATTCCGCTCATACCATCTCATCAATGAGCTCGCAGAGAACGTGTCCAAGGGTTATGTGGCACTCCTGTATCCTCGGCGTGTCGTAGGCTGGAACCACGAAGGAGTAGTGGGCTACCTCCGCGAGCTTTCCTCCATTCCTTCCCGTGAAGGCGACGGTGGTGGCTCCGAGGTCGTGTGCCCTCTTTATAGCCCTCAGGACGTTTTCAGAGTTTCCCGAGGTGGATATTCCTATGGCCACGTCTCCAGGCGTGCAGAGAGCCTCTATCTGCCGTTCAAAGATGGTCTCAAAGCCGTAGTCGTTACCCACAGCTGTGAGTATTGATGTGTCCGTTGTGAGCGCTATGGCTGGGAGACCTTTTCTCTCCTTCTTATACCTCCCAACTATCTCAGCCGCTATGTGCTGAGCGTCCGCCGCGCTACCCCCGTTTCCGAAGAGCAGGATCTTGTTCCCGTCCTTTATGGCGGTAGCCATTATACTGCCTACTTCAAGTATCTTCTCCTTATAGAGTTCCAGGAAGGCGAGCTTTACCTCCGCACTCTCCTTGAAGGAGGAGATGATCTTCTCAAGCATACTGTTATCATTTTAATTCATGAAGGTTCTAAAAGCCCACGAGATGGCTGAGCTTGACAGAATAACCATTGAGGAGATAGGGATTCCCTCTCCGGTGCTGATGGAGAATGCGGGGAGGGGAGTCCTTGAGGTAATACTCAGCAGGTTTCCCCATGTGAAGAAGGTTCTCGTTGTCGCGGGTAAGGGGAACAATGGGGGAGACGGGATAGCGGTCGCCCGAATGCTCAGACTGAAGGGTGTTGACGCTGACGTATACCTGGCACTGGGAGAGCCAGGGGGAGACTCAGCCTTACAGCTCAAGGTATTCAGAAATCTGGGCTACGAGCCTCTGAGTAAAGAACCAACTTACAGGGATTACGATCTCATAGTTGACGCCATCTTCGGGACAGGTTTCAAGCCACCCGTCAGGGGAGAGGTCGCAAGGGTTATAGAGAACATAAACGCTTCAGGTGTGCCAGCGCTGGCTATAGACATCCCCTCCGGACTCTCTGCGGATACTGGACAGCTCTTTGAACCGTCTATCAGGGCTGAAGTTACCGTTACCTTCCAGTTCCCGAAGCTGTGCCATGTCCTCTACCCGTCAGCCAAGCTCTGCGGTAAGGTTGTTGTAAAGGACATATCTATCCCGGAGCATCTCGCCGGAGATATTGAGCGGGAGATTATAACTCCCGAAAGCCTGAGACTGCCGGAGAGGGAGCCGGACACCTACAAGAACAGGGAGGGACACGTCCTCATACTGGGTGGAAGCGCAGGAAAGACCGGTGCTGTGATGATGTCAGCCCTGTCGGCTACGAGGACAGGTAGCGGTCTCGTTACGGTGGGCGTTCCCGAGGGGCTGAATCCCATAATTGAGAGCAGGCTGGTTGAGGAGATGAGTATGCCCCTTCCGGGTGAAGAGAGGCTATCCATATTCTCCGTTGACACAGTGCTAAGGGAAAAGGAGAGGTTCTCCGCCCTTGCCTTAGGGATGGGAATGGACAGGTACGAGGAGGGACAAGACATAGTCCTTGAGCTGATGGAGAAGTGGGACAAGCCCCTGCTCCTGGACGCTGACGGGATAAACAACCTTGTTGATTCGGGAGAGCTTGGAGTTCTGAAGAAAAGGAAGGCTGTTACCGTCCTGACCCCGCACGTGGGGGAGTTCTCAAGGCTCTCTGGTCTGAGTTCAGAGGAGATAACCGCGAACCAGACGGGGGTCGCAAGGGAGTTCTCAAGGGAGTACGGATGCTACCTCGTCCTCAAGGGAGCAAGGACTGTGATATCTGACCCGGAGGGGAGAGCTTTCATATCCACGAGGGGCACACCAGCCATGGCAAAGGGGGGCGTAGGGGACGTTCTGTCCGGAGTTCTGGTCTCCCTCTTGGGTAAGGGGATGGAAACCCTCAACGCGCTGAAGCTCGGAGTATATCTCCACGGTATTGCGGGAGAGCTCGCAGAGAAGAAGCTTCACAGGGAGAGCCTGCGGGCAAGGGACCTTATAAGGGAAATCCCCAACGCTTATAAGAGTATTGAAAATTTCTTAAAAAAGTCCGATACTATCTATCAAGATGATAGACAAGGTGAACCTTAACAGGCTTATAGGACAGGCTCTGGAAACGGAAAAGAAGGTTAAGAAGAAGGAAGAGGTCAGCGAGGTTCATAGGAACGAGGACATGGTGGAGATATCTCAGACCGCAAGGAAGGCTCTATCCGCTGATTACGAAGACCTCTCGGAGAAGGTCAAGAAGATAAAGGGGGAGATAGCCAAGGGGACCTACGAGGTAAACCCCGACAAGATAATTGAGGGTTTCAGGAAGTTCTTCCCCTAAATGGCGGACAGAAGCATCTCTGTATAGCTCTCCTTGGGAGAATCAAATATCTCGTAGACGTTTCCCTCCTCAACTATACGTCCATCCTTCAGAACCAGCACCCTGTCTCCAACCTCAGCTACAACGCCGAAGTCGTGGGTCACGAGTATCACGGATTTGCCCTCGGAGCGGAGCCTCCTGAAGAGGTTCAGTATCCTCTTCTGGACGGAGACGTCAAGGGCTGTGGTGGGCTCGTCCGCCAGGAGGAGACTCGGCTCGCAGACAACCGAGATGGCTATGCAAACCCTCTGCTTCAAACCGCCCGAGAGCTGGTGGGGATACATACCGAACTTCTCCTCAGCCTTCGGTATTCCAGCCTTCCTCATGGCGTTAACTGCCCTTTCCCTTGACTCCTTCTTCCCTTCTGGGAAGTGAGCCTCAAAGGTCTCCGCTATCTGACTACCCACAGTGAAGAGGGGATCAAGGTAGGAGGAGGGCTCCTGGAAGACCATACCAATACCCTTCCCTCTGATCTTCCTCCTCTCACTCTCCTTCAGAGTTGTGAGTTCAACTCCATCAAAGTATATCTCCCCTTCAAGCCTCGCATTGGGCGGAAGGAGACCAAGTATTGAGTAGAGGATGGAGGACTTGCCCGAGCCAGACTCTCCAACTATGCAGAGAACCTCTCCCCTCCCAATAGAGAAGGAGACATCGTACAGAACCCTGTTGTCCCCGTACCATAAGCTCAGCCCCCTGACCTCAAGAAGGCTCATCTGTTATAAGCTTCCTCACCGTGCAGGGCCGTGTCAAGACCTTCCGTCTCCTCCTCAGGGGACACCCTTATGCCAACGGTAGCCTTCAGAACGAGGAATAAAATGCCCGTCACGAAAGCAGAGTACACACCCACAACGACAACCCCGAGTATCTGGTCCCAGAGCTGGGAAGGGTTTCCGAATAGTAGCCCTGAAGCCTCGTTTACGGAAGGCTTTGCGAGAACACCGAGGAGTACGCTCCCCAGTATACCTCCAACACCGTGGACACCGAAGACATCAAGGGAGTCGTCGTAACCGAACTTTGCCTTCACGTAAACCACCGCTGTGTAACAGACTATCCCCGCAAGAAAGCCTATCAGGACTCCCTCCCAGACGTCCACGAAGCCGGAGGCGGGGGTTATGGTTGCGAGACCCGCTATGAAGCCCGTCATTAGACCGAGGGTTGTGGGTCTCTTCAGCATAGTCCACTCAAGGAACATCCAGGTTAGACCAGCTGTTATGGAAGCCATCGTTGTTGTGAATATCGCGGTTACAGCGACGCTGTTAACACCCAAGGCGGAACCTCCGTTGAAGCCAAACCACCCGAACCAAAGGAGACCCGTACCCACAGCGACGAGGGGGAGGCTCGCAGGCATCATAACCGGCTCCTTCCTCCTTCCGAGCAGGAGCGCTCCAACGAGAGCTGAAACCCCAGAGGTCTCGTGCACAACGAGTCCCCCCGCAAAGTCCAGAGTCCCGAGACCGGAGAGCCATCCTCCTCCCCATATCCAGTGGGCTACGGGGGCGTAAACGAAGGTGAACCAAAGAGCGGAAAAGAGCAACCAGGCTGAAAACTTTATCCTCTCTATGAATGCACCTGCCATAAGGGCGACGGTTATACAGGCAAAGGTCATCTGGTAGAGGATGAAGTTGTAGTGAAGGAGGCTTTCCGCAGAGGGAGCCCTGTCGGAGGGATCTATGCCCTTCAGAAAAAGCCAGTTAAGGCTACCTATCACACCGCCAACGTCCTTTCCAAAGGAGAGGGTGTAACCGTAGGTTATCCACAGTATCCCCACAAGACAGAAGGTTGAGAACACCATGGCTGCGGTGTTGAGCATGCTCTTTGAGCGTGTCAGTCCCGCGTAGAACACCGCAAGCCCGGGAACAGACATGAGAAGAACGAGAGCTGTGGACACCATTATCCATAGGTTGTCTACCATGCCCTGCACCTCCAAAGACTTAGAATATGCCCTCTTTTTCTTTAGCAAGCAACGTGCCATAACCCGAACTGTCTGAGGGACAGGGGTTTTAGGAAGAGGAGGTTTTGTAAAATTGTAAACACATTTACATCTCTGTTAACAATCTGTCTATGGCGGTCTTTAGTCTGTCGTAGGTGGCGAAGAGATCCTGAGAAATAACCTTCGTGTTGGCTATCACGGGCATGAAGTTTGTATCCCCGTTCCACCTTGGGACGACGTGCATGTGTATGTGGCTCTCAAGACCAGCACCGGCGGGTCTCCCTATGTTGTAACCTATGTTGAAACCGTGGGGCTTGAAGACCTCTCCCAGAGCCCTGAGAGAGAGCCTGAGGAGTCTGTCCATGTCCAGAACAGTTTTCTCATCAAGCTCTTCGTAGTTTCCCGTGTGCTTGATCGGAACAACCATAAGGTGTCCGGAGTTGTAAGGGTACTTGTTCAGTATTATGAAGCTCTCCGAGCTCTTATACAGGACGAGGAATTCCCTCCACCTCTCTATCGGCTTTGAGATCGCACTGCAGAGAAAACATCCCTCTATGTTGTCAACGTTCTCAACGTAGTGACTCCTCCAGGGCGCCCACAGTATATCCATCGCTGTCTATTATAACCTCAGTGAAAAGGTGCTCAGAGAGAGCCTCAGAATGAGCCAGAGGCTCAGAAGTGGAAGAACTACCGTCTGGAAGGAGTAGTAAAGGGCAAGGTGAAGTAAATTCTCAATAGCCCTCTCAGCCCCTTCCTTCATGTCCCTTACAAGCTCCCTCACATCATCGGGACTCCTCAACCCTGTAACGCCGGAGGTAAAACGCCCCTTTGCCTCAGAGAGCTCCCTGTTGGTAGCTTCCAGACGAGGCTGAAGGAAGTTCGTGTAAACGAGGTCGTTTACAAAAACAGCACCTGGGACGAGGAGCCTGAGAGCTATGAGAAAGAGAAGCAGTCTCGTGAGAAGGTGGACGTGGAAACCTGTTGAAAGAAGAAAGATACCCGAAAGGATAGATAGCACGCCCGAGACAAGGAGGAGCGCTCCGGACAGAAGCTCAAGGAGTATCCTCTGCACGCCGAAGGATACAAAGCTCACCAGAAGGAGGGAAGAGACCCTCTCCGTTATGTCATCAAGGGGGTCCAAGACCTCCCCAAGGGCGAGGGAGACACCTACCCCTGCGGGTGATAGGGATAGTTCGCTCTCCTTGACAACCGATACACCAGCGTTTATCCCCCTAACTATAAGGTAGCTCGCGAGGGTATTCTTTATACCCCTTTCAAGGTACTCTTCAGCCCTATCGTTTAGGGGTTGGAGGTCAGAGAGGTACATAAGGACAAGGGCTACACCCGCGATCAGTAGCAGAAAGCCATAGACCCTGTCCTTACTGAGCTTCAAGCGAGCCTTAGAAGTCTCTTTATAGCCTGCTCAACCATCTCGGGGGGCGGTATGAAGTCGTGCCTGTCAAGCTCCATCGTATCCCTGAAGTACATGGCAGACGGGAAGTTGAACACTCCAAAGTCCTCAAAGGAGGTGTTCTTGGTAACGTCCATGTAGTAGAACTTTATCCTGTCCCCATACTGCTCCATGTAGGGTTTGAGCAGGTCAACGAACTTCTGGGTGTCCGGTGAATTTGGGTCAACGAAGAGAACCACCGCAGGCGATTCAGAAGCCATGACCTTCTCGTAGAAGTCTTTATCGGAAACCTCCTGAAAACCTTCAAGCATAACCGCTCCTCCTTAAAAGTCCAGATCTATGTCCTCATCGTCAAGCTCAACGTTGAAGTTAGTAACCACACCCCTGACGCTGAGGGCTGTGTTCTTGAGCTGTTCAAGGTATTTCAGTATCTCGTCGTAAACCCCCATCATCGTCCTCAGCTTGCTGTACTCCTCATGGGAGAGCTTCCTCGTTCTGGCTATCTTCTTCAGAGCAACCTTCGCGAGGGTAGCCTTACCGAACTTCTCCTGCCACTCTCCCCAGAAATCCGGAGAGCTCATGGACTTCTTAACAAGAAAGTACTCAAGCTGAGTTATCTCCTCAAGGAGATTCAGGTCAAGGGAGTTGAGATTCTTCATGGTGATATCCTCCTTAGACAATTATATTACTTCCTGCAACCAAAACCCAGGAGCTCTCTGAGCTTCTGGTAAGGGTCCTCGCTCTTCATAAGGGAGGTGCCGATCAAGAAGGCATCAACTCCGTACCCCATGAGCTCCTCTATCTGCTCTCTCGTCTCTATACCGCTCTCGGCGACAACGAACTTAGCACCGAGTTCCTTTATCTTTGGGGCGAGCTCCCTCGTCAGGTTTATGTCCGTCTTCAGGGTATCAAGGTCTCTGTTGTTTATACCCAGGATCTGGACACCCGTATCCAGGGCTATCTCTGCCTCCTCCAGGGAGAATACCTCAACTAGGGGCTCAAGTCCGAGCTCCCTGGAGAAGGAGATAAGCTCCTTTAACTTTTTGGGAGAGAGTATCCTGACTATAAGCAGTAGGGTGTCAGCACCGTAAGCCTTCGCCTCAAGAACCTGAATCCTGTCAATGATGAAGTCCTTTCTGAGTACGGGAAGAGATACGACCTCCCTGACCCTCTTCAGGTCTTCCAGAGAGCCGTTAAAGAACTCCCTGTCGGTGAGAACGGATATGGCGGTCGCACCCGCCAACTCGTACAGCTTTGCCTGTTCGGCAGGGTCAACCTCCCTTATCTGTCCAAGGGAAGGGGAAGCCTTCTTAACCTCAGCTATTATCTTGGTTCTGCAGTCCCTGAGGGAGGAGGGAAAGTCGTAGAACCTGTCCCTACCCTTTATCATCTCTTCCAGCTTCTTTACATACTCCAGGTCTCTCTTTATCTCCCTTCTCTTGACCTCAAGAACTTTCTCCAGGAAAGAAGCCATCAATCTTCCCCTAACACCTTTTCAATCTCATGGACTATGCTTCCAAAGTCTATGCTTCCGTAAGTCCTCTCTTTGAGCTCGCTACCTATACCTCCCACCGCACTCTCAAGGTGCTTTGAACGGACACCGTGGTGGAGGGAGAGGAGAGCCTCAACGTACGCACCCAGGTTATCACAGCTCTTTACGAGGTACCCATCAATCGGTGAGAGATCGTCCTTGTTGAGCTCTTCGGTTATGCCCTCTACCTCCTTTACCTTACCCCCATCGAGCACCCTGTTTGAAAACTCGTCCCCCCCAAGGAAGCCAAGCATATAGCAGAACTCATCCCTGAGGAACT
>WGFS01000062.1 GCA_015492115.1 Aquificaceae bacterium | reverse complement strand
TGGTCACACCCTTCACCAGCTCTACGGGTCTTTCCATTATTATCCCAGCGAAGAGGTACTCGTCCACCTCGGGGGGGAGAGGTGCGCTCGCAACGTAGGGAAGGGGAGACTCCCCACCGAGGGCTACCGCGACCTCTATCCTCTTTCCGAGCCTCTTTGCCTTCCAGAAGTGGTGACTCCCGTCCTTGTGTATCTGCCAGTGGACGGCAAGCCTCTTGCCATCAAGCACCTGAAGTCTGTAGAGACCCACGTTCCTTATGCCGCTCTCAGGGTCTTTTGTTATCACCTGCCCGAAGGTTATGTATCTCCCCCCGTCCTTAGGCCAGCACTTGGGTATGGGAAGTGAAAGCAGGTCGGGATCCCTGTCCACTACCTCCTGAACGGGAGCCTTTTTCACAACCTTTGGTATGGCGTCGTTTAGTTTCTTTAGCTCTGGGAGTCTCTTTAACTTGTCCAGAAAAGTCTGAGGAACCTCCGGTCTGAGTATCCTGTATAGCTTCCAGCCTATATCCTCAAGGTTCTCATATCCCAGAGCGAGCTTTATCCTCTTCTCAGAGCCGTAGAGGTTTGCGACTATGGGGATGTCGTAGCCTTCCACTCTTTCAAAGAGAAGAGCCTTACCCCCTGCCGGGAGCTTGGATACCCTGTCTATCACCTCTGTTATTTCCAGTATGGGGGACAGAGGTTCCTTTATCCTGAGTAGCTCACCCCTCTTTTCAAGGTCTCTTACGAAGTCGTGGAGATTTCTGTATGGCATGGGAATATTATGGTAAGTTTCCCTGACTATCTCAAGCTCTCATAAGTTTTAGACTTAGCTTTAAGGCGGGAAACAGGAAGTACATGACACCGAAGGTATATATCACGGAGGAGAATACCTGGAAGTAGCTCCTGAGGAAAAGCCCTCCCACCATACCCATCAGCGAAAGGGAAATAAGGAGCAGGCTGTTCTCTAAGAACTTTTCGGGGAAGAGATCCTTGAGGGTTGGGGTCTTCTCCTTTCCCATCCTTGGAGCGTAGCTCTTCCACCAGACCATGAAGGGGATTATGTGGTAGCTCGCCCCGAGTGTGAGCAGTGGAAAGAAGCCGTACAGCAAGATATCCGAGTGGAGTCTCAGGAGGGAAAAGTTCCGGCTTCCGGCGGAGAGGGCTCCCACAAACAGAGCAGGTGTGAGCATCGCAAGGCTCAGGAGGAAGGCTTTTACGGAGGGATCAAGACCCTTGAGGGGACTTCTCCTTTCAGAGAGAGTCTTATAGATGATGAAGAGGTGGAAGAGGAGGGATGAGATCACGAGGAGTCCGGAAACGTATATGTGCTGAAAGGAAAGCCTCTTCCAGCTTATGAGGAAGTCTATAACGAAGAAGGTATGAAAGGAGAGGTGAAGCCACAGGTAATCGGAGAGGTAAAGCTTTTCAAGCTGAAGCATGGGAAGGAGAAGGTATATTCCTCCGAAGGAGACTATCAGCAGGAAACCCACCGCCAGGGCGTGCTTTACCAGAAAGGTGTTTTCCCCGCCCGCGAAGAGGAGGTACGAGGCGTACAGGTAAAAGGCTGAGCCTACCAGGAAGAAGAGCTGAACCTGTCCTCCGTATCTTCTGGTATTTAAAATCATGTACAGTGTGTAGGCGAGGGAGGAGAGAAGGTACGGAGTCCCGAACTCCCCTCCGGACAGGTATAGGAAGAAAGAGAGTAGGAAGAGGAGCATGTGGATGTAAGGAAGAAGCCCAAGTCTGGGACTGATGCCCTGAAGCACAGGGTAGAGTTGAAATAGAACACCGACTATAACCGAAGGAACGCTGAAGTAGAGAACCGTGGCGGTGTAATCACCGAAGCCAACAGCTCTCTGGATGAGGGAGAATACCAGAATGAGTAAGCCAAAGATTACGTAAAAGGGCGTCAGTCTCACGAACCTTGTCTGCGCAGAAACCTCTATCATGGGGATCCTCTATCGTCTCTGTTTGGTAAGTTCCCTCAGCTCATCAAGCATTTTCTCAAACTTCTCATCGGACATCCTTTTTATCCTCTTTGCCTGTTTGAGGGATACAGTGTAGGGAAGTATCTTTCTAAGGAGGGGGTTCTTCAGAGGGGCAAAGCCGTACCTTATTAGCACCTTCAGGGCTTCTGGATACTTTTCCAGCAGTTTGCCAACGTTCGTCTCCTCATTTATCTCAAACTTTTCCTCACTCCGGGCGGAAGGCGGTTCTCCTGACCTCCATATTCTCAGGAGGTACCCCTCTTCCCTCTCTTCAAGCTCGTAGGAGTACCCGAGTTCTTGGAGCCTCGGGAGGAGGTGTGTAAAGGGTCTGGAACCGAGAACTTCAAGGACCTCCCCCTCCTTTAGCTCCTCAAGGGCTTTGGCTACCTTTACCATGGGCTGAGGTGGCTCTAAGCCTCTCACATCAAGGAACGACATTGACCTCTACCTCCCTGTAGCCCAGCCCGATTACCTTCTCGCGCACAGCGTCCACCAGATAATCTGTTATAGGGCAGAAAGGGCTCGTAGGCTTCAGAAGGATCCAAACCCTTTCTCCGCTTACCTCTATATCTTCAATCACACCCATATCAACCAAGTTCATTCCTGTGTGGGGGTCTATCACCTCACTCAGAACCTTGACCACATCATCCCTTTGAACCATACGAACCTCCTTACCCTTCACCTCCCAGAGAGGGTTCCTGTCCTAACAGTTCGGGGAAGTAGATGTTTTCCTCCTCCATGAAGTGGCTCTTCAGAACAGCTATCGCTCTTCTTGCCTTCTCAACACTCGGGCTATCCTTTAGCTCCTCCAGAGCTTCCCTTACCTGCTCATGGGCAAACTCCAGGATATAGAAATCAAAGCTCTCCGGGACGATCTCTTTCAGCTCAGTTTCTTCCCTTCGGGCGTGCTCTTCCACCTCTTTATCCATCAAATGGATAAGTTCATGGATGTTGCTGTTCAGGTTCTCCTCTATAACCTCCAGATCCTTGAGTATCTTCTTGTGTTCCTCAACGAGATCCTCTATAAGTTCCCTCATTCTGTCCATGGCTATTCTCCCAGCCTTTCTATCCGCACCCTCCAGTGATCACCTCCTCCGCTTAAGTACTCCCACCCAACCTTTTTTGGGAAATAGAGGTTCATCTGAAAGTAGAGAGGAAGGGGGTCGTGGTCGTTCACTATCTCAATGGCTTCAGCTTTTTTGAGCTCTCTGAACTTTTCCATGACGAGAGTATGTCTCTTTGCCGGTTCCATACTTCTCAGATCTATAACCTCCGAAGGCTCAGCCTTTTCCCCGCTCACGCTTATCTCTACGAGAGTCGCTTCACCTTCCGGGAAGAAGCCCATTAACTCTCCCGCTACAACAGGCACGATTGAACCCTCTTCCGCATCCAGGAAGGACTGACCTTTTATGAACCTTCCCTTTCCGGAGAAAAGAATAAAGAGCCTTTCGTAACCGACCGCCGACGGGTACAGAGTTCCCTCGTGTCTCCTTACTTCAAGATTTCCAACGCTCAACTCTTTGAGTTCCTCAACCTTCATAACAACCTCCATGAGTAAACGTTTGTTTATTGAAGGAAGCTTTCCATGATTTAAATCAAGGAATTCAAACTGACTACCGGAGCAGGCCCTCTCTACAACCGAAAGCTTTTGTGGCACATGGATTTGTTATAAGATCTTATGACCATGGAAAAGCAGAGGGAAGAGCTCTACTACGAGGACGAGATAGATCTCTACGAGCTATGGCTCAGGCTAAAGAAGAGGTGGAAGGTTGTCTTAGCCACCGTTGTTGTTTTCTTGACAGCTTCTGTAACGTACTTGTTCGTAACAAAACCTGTGTATAGAGCTTCCTTCCTTATAAAGGTGCCTGAGATTATCACACCTGTGGAAGCATCTGAATACGTAAAGTCCATCAAGCGTATGTTAAAAGAGAAGAGGTACGAAGAGGTTGCCAGACTTTTGAACGTTAATGAAGATGTGATTCTCAGTATCCATGAACTGTCTGCAAGGGAGCTCCGGAAGAGCAAGGACGTGATAGAGGTTACCCTTGAGGTTTACGATCCCGCTGTCATAAACGATTTGAGTAAGGCTATCGTGAACTATCTGAACAGTAACCAGCTCATTGCTGAGAGAATAGAACTGAAGAGACGGGAGCTTTCAGAGAAGATAAACATAATAGACAAGAGAATTAAAGCCCTTAAAGAGACCAAGAAACTTGTAGATAGACTTATAAAGCAGGGAGGAGAGGTGTACTTCAATCCGGCTGAGATAGACAAAACTATACAGAGCTTTGAGAGTCAGCTTGTGTCTCTGAAAGCCAAACTGAATTCCCTGAAGGGTTTTGAGATAAGCGTGAAACCAACAGTTCCAGAAGAACCCGATAAGCCCAAAAAAGGGCTTGTAATAGCTGTCGCTCTTGTCTCCGGTCTATTTCTGGGGATCTTCCTCGCCCTCTTTCTGGAGTGGCTTGAGGAGGCTAAGAGGAGGCATGAGGAGGAGGCGCTTAAAACTTGAGTCCTGTGTTGTCAACCCCATGGGTGAAAATTCACTTGCGTCAAGAATTTCCTGAGATTAAAATATCAGGAAGCTGAAGCGTTAGTCTGTATAAAAGGGAGGTGGGAGATGAAAGTCCTTGCCACGTTAACCCTTGTACTTTCTTTCTCTTTCGGGGGGAGCTTTTACAACTGCGTCAGAAACGCTATAGACATTGAGAGGGCGGTAGAGATAGCGAGGGCTCAGGTAGGAACGCCCTTTAAAGCATGGGTCAGCCAGTCGAGGAGAACGGGTGAGTGTTTCTGGAAGGTTAAGGGAACGGAAGGTTATGTGATAATGGACGCAGAGAGCGGTGAGATACTGAAGTTTTATAGAAATAGAAGATGATCTCCGAGGAGCTGAAGTCGCAGATAATGGGGGTTAT
>WGFS01000061.1 GCA_015492115.1 Aquificaceae bacterium | reverse complement strand
GCTTTTTATAAAAGAGGTAAAAATCTTAAATGATAAGGTAGATGTTGAATTTCTTGAGTTTCCAGAACTTGCCCATCAAGAGCCTGTCCAGATTTTGAAAGAGCCGTCAATTAGGGGAGCCATGGCTCCTAAACTCACAGAACCTCCAGCTCAGAACTTCCCGTTACCTCTCCAACTATCCAGACCTTAACACCGAGCTCCTTTGCTTTTCCCTCAAGTTCCTCCCTTTTATCCCTGTCCACGGTGAAGAGGAGACCGCCTGAGGTAACAGGATCTGACAGGAGTATGAGCTTCCAGTGTTCAAGCTCGCTTCTCAGATGTCTGTAAACAAAGTTCAGGTTATCGGAAGCTCCCTTTGGGAAGAGCTTTTTCTTAACCAGTTCAACAGCCTGCGGGTATATAGGCACATTCTCAAAATGTATCCTCATACCAACCTCTGAGTTCTTGCACACGTTCCAGGCATGTCCCAGGAGTCCAAAACCCGTTACATCGGTGCAGGCTGTTGCCTCCACTGACTTCATGAGCTCGCTAGCCCTGTCGTTCAGGGTGAGCATGTTCTCCACCGCTTCTGCTATGTCTTCTTCGTTCAGCAGTCCTTCCTTCATACCCTTGATGAGTACCCCTGTTCCTATGGGTTTTGTCAGAACTACGAGCTGTCCGGGTCTTGCACCGCTCTGGGTTACATACCTCCCGTCGGGACACACACCGGCTACCGCCAGACCGAACTTTGGCTCCTTGTCGTCTATGGTGTGCCCTCCGAGCAGAACGGTTTTAGCCTCCCTCAGCTTGTCAACCGCCCCCCTCATGACCTCTTTGAACACATCCACCTCAAGGTCGCAGTTGTTGAAGCCTACCACAGCAAGGGCACTTACTGGAACGCCTCCCATCGCATATACGTCGCTCAGGGAGTTGGTAGCGCTCACCGCACCCCAGAGGTAGGGGTCGTTCAGGACAGGGGTTATAAAGTCCACCGTGTGAACCCAGACTGCACCCCCGTATTCGTAAACGCCCGCATCATCACCCACGGAGACGAGTGTGTGCTCGTCGGTGTAGGGGTTTAAGCCTTCCAGTATCTCCTGCAGGTCTCCCGGACCCAGCTTTGCCGCTCAACCTGAAGAACGAACCAGCTTCAATAGCTCCATAGAGGGTAAGTTTAAACTTTCTGTCGCAGGGTTTCTTTAGATTTGATGGAAACAAGTGCGCTTCTTCTTTAGATAAAATCTAATTCGTAAAATCGTCCTTAATCCTGGTCTCTATCCCCCTTCAAATTGCTGAGGGCTTTAAATATGTCTTTGAGCTCTTGGTCGGATACCGTTCTCATGTCAAGGAGGAGGCGGTCTCTCTTGACCCTCCCCACAACCGGGGGCTCGGAAAGTCGGAGTGCTCTTGAGAGTTTTTCTGTGCTCATACTCTCGTGCTTCAGGGAGACGCAGTAGGTTTCAAGCTCCAGCTGGGGAAGTGAACCACCACCGGGCTTTGCCCGGTCCTTCAAGAGCTCAACCTCAAGACCCTTGATCCTTTTCAGCATGCGGGCGAGTTTCTTCGCCCTTCTCCTGAGGACTGTGGGGCTTTCCGCGAGCATCCTCAAAACGGGTATATCTTCAGCCCTCCCTTCAAGATAAAGTCTGAGGGTCTTCTCCAGCCCCGCCAGGGTGAGCTTGTCCACCCTCAGCGCCCTTGCCATCGGGTTCCTCTTCATAGCGTTCACGAGGTCTCTTTTCCCGAGGATAACTCCAGCCTGGGGTCCCCCCAAGAGCTTGTCCCCGCTCCCTGAGACAACGTCTATCCCTTTCCTGAGGCATTCTCCAAGTTCAGGTTCCTCACTCTTTATTCCAAACCTGCTGAGGTCTAAGAGAAGACCGCTTCCTGCATCGTAGTAGGTGGGTATCCGGTGTTTCTTCCCAAGAAGGACAAGCTCCTCAAGGCTCACCTCCTCCACGAAACCCTCCATGTGGAAGTTGCTCCTGTGAACCTTCATAAGGAGTGCGGTATCCTCACCTATAGCCTTCTCGTAGTCCTCTACCCTCGTCCTGTTGGTCGTCCCCACCTCCCTCAGCCTTGCTCCCGAGCTCTCCATTATGTCTGGAATTCTGAAGCTCCCTCCTATCTCTACGAGTTCTCCTCTGGAGACCACGACTTCCCTTTCCCTTGCCAGCGTGTTCAGGACGAGATAAACAGCCCCCGCGTTGTTGTTCACCACGAGGACGGACTCAGCACCTGTGAGCTCCTTCAGCAGTTCCTCAACGTGTGAGTTCCTTGAGCCTCTCTTTCCATCTTCAAGGTCGTACTCAAGGTTGGAGTATCCCAGAGCGATCTCTTCTATGAAGTTCACCACCTCTCTGTGGAGTGGTGCCCTCCCAAGGTTCGTGTTTATGACCACGCCTGTGGCGTTTATAACCCTCTTGAGACTGGTTGAACTTAGCTCCCCGATTCTTTTCTCTATGTCCTTATATATAGAGTCAACGCTACTTCTCAGACCTTCTCTAATTTCCTCCCTGTACATCTGTGTAACTTCACGAACAGCTCGCTTTACAAGTTCCTCCGGGTACTTACCCTTAAAATGCTCAAGAACCTTTGAAACCTGGGGTATCTTCCTGAAAAGCTCCTCCATACCGCCTAATATTTTCTCTTAACTCATGGAAAAGTTCCTGTCTGTTGAGGTCAGGGATCCCTCTCTCTCAGGGCATTTCAAGGCTCCTCTTACGGGGTCGGAACCGTTGTCCTTTGGGTAGTCGCAATCCCTTAACTTTTTCAGGGCATTTCAAGGGGTCCAATTTACCTCCCTGTGTATCAAGGACTTCAGAGTGAGAATTGTTCGCAATTATCACGGGTATAGCAAAAATACAGAAATATCAACGAGTTCCTTCTCAAGTGCATGGCTCTAAGGTTTGGTCCATTTTAGCCCTATTCGGTTGTCAAGGAGCCGGAAGGGACTTCCTCCCTTCTTATTAGCTTTCAATAACTTAAACACACCTTCGGAAAATTCAATATGATTTATATCAGGTTCGCACGATCAGGCAAATATATCAATAACTTATCTCAGTTAACGTTCGTTAACATCGCCACACGCATGAAGCCATTGTCTCTCAATATGTAAAAATTTCACTGCCTCTCAACACCCCCTGTCAGGCATGGGAGATCTGTATCGTTATGAATCTACGTGAGGTATCTGGTGGCCTATGACATCTCGGAGGACAAAACCAGAGTGAAGGTCTCAAGGGTTCTGTCAAGGTACGGTTTCAGGATACAGCTGAGCGTCTTTTACATACCCCACATAAGCGAGAGGGAACTGGAGGTACTCTTCATCAACATAAAGAAGCTCGTAAACCCGAGGACTGACAGAGTCTTCTTCTACCCGATAGAAAAGGTGGAGGTCTTTGAGGGCTATCCCTTAGAGAGTCCGGAGGTGCTGGTTCTGTGAGAAAGTTCCTCATCCTGTGGGAGGGAGCTTCCATAAGCAGGAGAGGGGAGAGAATAGAGGTCAGCGGTTCCACTACCAGAACATCCATACCCGTCAGGTACATAGAGAGCGTAGTATCCTTCGGGAGTGTCAGCCTTTCGCCAAGTGCCATGAGCCTGCTCGTCAAGAACCGCGTTCCCGTATTTTTCCTCACCAGGTTCGGTAGGATAAAGGCGGTGCTCTGGACGAGCTACCTTACCAGCAACAACTCAAACAGACTCAGGCAGTTCAGGGCACACACAAGCTCGCCTCTTAAAGTTGCAAAGAAGGTTGTGGAGATGAAGGTTCTCTCCATAGAGAAGCACTTCAACATAAACCTATCCGAGCTGAGGGCAGGGATAGATAGAGCTCGGGACACGGCGGAACTATTGGGCATAGAGGGGACTGCATCAAGGCTCATGTTTGAGAAGTTCTCTGAGAACATAAGGGGTTGCGGACTCAGCTTCGGAG
>WGFS01000060.1 GCA_015492115.1 Aquificaceae bacterium | reverse complement strand
GTGTGCTGTGGTAAAGGATAGAGTTGAGAAGGTGGCAAAGGAGCTCGGTGTGGAGGTGAGACTCCTTGACCCTATAGAGGACACAGACAGGATAGTGGAGCTCGGGATACTCACATCTCCTGCGGTTGTTGTAAACGGAAAGGTAAAGTTTGCAGGCGTGGTTCCAACGGAGGAGAAGATAAGGAAGGCTATAGAGGAGGAGCTCCCTTGAACCCCGCTTACCTCGTTCCCTTCCTTGGGACCCTATCCTTCCTAACACCCTGCATGTGGAACGTGAACCTCCTCTTCAGGGCTTACGTAAGGAGAGGGGATGTAAAGCAGGTTTCCCTCCTGTTCCTCTCAAGGTTTTTTCTCTTCAACCTTATAGCCTTCGCCTTTTACACCCTCTCGGGGAGGGTAAGCCTTTCGGAGAAAGCCCTGCTTATAGTTCAGGGTGCTGTCGCAGGAGTGTTCATCCTCGGCTTCCCCCTCATGAGGAGGTTCGGCTTCGCTCCCCTTGACCTCTCTCTCCAGTACTTCTATCCTAAGAGGAAGTTCCCTCCGGGTATCGGACTCGGCTTCAGTCTCCCTTACTGCTCCCTACCCTTCGTTGCCCTGCTTGGAGCTTACTCACTGCACTTCAAGAGTGCCTTCCTGCTCTTTAACCTCTACGCCCTCTTCGTTACCCTTCCCACCCTCTTGCTTTTGCTTCTCCCGGAGAATTCTCTAAAGACCCTCACCTCCCTTATCCCTGCTATCCCTGCCATAACGGGTTTCTCACTTGTGCTCGCAATGGGACTGTTCATAGACCTCGGATATCTCAGCCTCTACGTCTCCTCTCTCCTTCAGGAGGAGCATTCTCTGCTTTTCCTCATCCCTGTTATGTTCCTCCTCGGATTCTTTACAAGTCTCGGTCCCTCAACCCTGCCCTTCCTCCCCGTTGTCTTTGGACTTCTGGTTACAAAGCACAGTGAGAAGTTAGATATGCTCCTGAGCGTTGGAGGCTTTTCCCTCGCATTCCTTCTCACCCATATATCCGTGGGAGCGCTCGCATCCTTGGGGGCGGTCGTCCTCTCGGATGTGTTCAGGACTGAGCTCTTCAACCTCATGCTCTCGGGACTTCTCCTGCTTGTAGCTCTGAACCTCCTGAACGTGCTCCCTTTCTCCCTTGAAGTGGCAAGGCTCAACCCCTTCTCAAACGCTGGGGCAAGCAGTTTCCTCCTCGGAGTAGCCTACACCTTCTCCCTGTGTCCCTCCTGCACCTCTTTGCTTCTGGGTGCGATAGTTCTGAGCGCTTCCACAGGAAGCGTTCCCGATACGGTGTTCCTGATGGGTATTTACGCAGTTGGAAGGGCTGTCCCCGTGTTCCTCTCCGGTTTTGTGGTGAACAACCTTTCTGGATTTTTGAGAAAGAACTACCTTTACGTGAACCGCATCGTAGGTATAGTCTTCCTGCTTCTCTCTGGATACTTCTTAAAAAACTTTCTGGAGGTGTCGCTGTGAACAGAAGAGAGCTTCTAATAGCAGGCGCGGGGCTTCTTACACTCTTTACTCCTCTGAGAGCTGAGGAGGAAACGGTAAAGCTACTCTTCCCTGTAACCTTCAGGGACAGGAAGCGCTGGAAGAAGGTCTTTCTGAGGATAAGGGCTTCTATAAACCTCTGGGGAGCGGGAGCGGACATAGAGGTGGTCGCCTACGACGAGGGGATAGCCTTTCTGGACAGGTTTGAGAACGGGGAGTTTGAGGAGAGGATAGAGAACCTTATTCTCTATGGGGTCAAGTTCAGAGCCTGCAGGGTCGCCATGAAGATGTTCAACGTCTCCGAAGAATCTCTGTTTGATGGCGTTAAAACGGTCAGGTCTGGTTTTGAGTACCACGTCTTGAAAGTTAAGGAAGGATACATACCTATTTACCTATGAGGATAGGAGAGCTTGCAAAAAAACTCGGGATAAACCCGAAGACCCTCCGCTACTGGGAGGAGATAGGACTGCTTCCTTCACCTCTCAGAAACAGCTCCGGGTACAGGGTTTACACGGAGGAGCACCTGAAGCTCTGTGAATTCATACTCAAGGCGAAGTCTGTTGGCTTCAAGCTTGAAGAGATCAGGGAGATAATCTCCCTCAGGTTTTCTGGAAGGACACCCTGCGGGTGTGTTGAGGAGAGGATAAGGGAGAAGATTGAAGAGATAGACAGGCTCATAGAGGAGCTTCGTTCTCAGAGAAAACTTCTTGAGAGTCTTTTGAGGGAGAGGCGGGAGGTTCCCGCCTCCGTATGTCCGATCATAGAGTCTATAGGGTGAACTTCATCGTCCTCTCGTTCCAGGTGGCGAAGAGGAGCCATGCGAGGGCGAAGCCGAGGAATATAACCAGCGCCCATCCCAGACCTACCGCGTCCGGAAGGAAGAGCCTTATCCCTGTCGCATTGGTTGCTCCGAGCTTTTCGTAAACTCCGGAGAAGGTCTGAAGTATTGCAGGCTCAATCTTCCTGTAAACGAAGGCGAAGACCGAACCCCCGAGGGCATAGAAGAGTATGGCGGTCATGTTCTTGAGAGAACCCTCTCCAGCCCTCCAGAAGCTACCTACAGAGCAACCTCCGGCGAGGGTCATACCTATCCCGAATATAAAACCTCCGATCAGGGTACCTATCGGGAAGGAGGGAGCGACCATCATAGCCCTTATGGAGGGAGGGGCTGTCATCTCTATGGAGAGGATGTCCTTAACATCGGGTATCTCAAGAACGTTTGTCAGCGGTGAGAACTTGACGATAGCTCCAAAGACCGCAGCAATTATGAGGGCAAGGGCTGCGGCACGGGTCATGTTCCCTTCACCCGTCATGAATGGCTCTCTGAAAGCCCTCACGAAGCAGAACCTCGTCCTCTGGTTTACTATTCCGAGGATCACGCCGAAGAATATCAAAGACCCCGCGGTCACCTTGACCGAACCCAGTCCCAGGGCTGGAGCGTAGGTAGATATGGGCTTGTGGAGGAAAACTATCAGACCGAGGGTTATCAGCACCAGGATAACACCGAGCGTGACTTGGAGGTTTACGGGAACCTCAATAGCCCTTCCCGGAGTCCCCCAGCCCTTTGTAAGTAGCCACATGTAGAGCCTGAGCCCCGTGTAGGCTCCCAGCCCCAGACCTATCATCATAGTCAATCCTGAAGCTGAAAGAGCTCCGAAACCAACGAGGAATGCCCCGATTGTGCATCCAAATGCGAGGAATGCCCCTATCCCCATCAATGTTCCACCTAAGGCTCCCATAAGGAACTCCTTAAAGGAAGGTATGCTTACCCTGAAGTCCCCTCCCAGAAGCGCTGAGATGAAGGCTCCCAAAAGGAAAGCCCAGTTTATCAGTGCGGTGAACTGCCATATTGGGCTCTGAACCTCCGCATCAGGGTAGAGGATAGGTTTGAGAATGTTGTCCCCCCAGATTATTATCCCGTTTGTGACAGCCCAGGGAGATCCCCACACGAACATCAGGACCACGATGAACCCCATCGTTATCCCGCCCACCCAGGCGGGCCACTGCCTCCTGAATAGATGAGAGTAAAGCTCTTTTATGGTTTCCATACCGGCTCCTCCTGAGGAGAGTTTATCTGGAAGTATGTTATTTCAATTCACTCTTATGCAATTAAAAGAAAAACTTATAGGGCTATAAAATATCGGAAATCAGAAGTTGAAGCCTCTTCTTTGATAGTCACTAAGAAAATATTAGTATATAAGGCTCAGATTTCATCAGAAACCCCTTGACACTGGGCGGAAAAGTTAATATAATTTTTGACTGGAAAATAAAACGGAAGGAGGTAGGTACCGATGGCAAAGCTGAAGCCACTTTACGATAAGATCGTGGTGAAGAGGTTTGAGGAGCAGGAGCAGAAGACACCCTCTGGAATCATCATTCCTGACACAGCCAAGGAAAAGCCCCAGATGGGTGAGGTTATAGCGGTAGGCGAGGGAAAGCTCCTGAACAACGGGGAGCTTAAGCCCTTAAAGGTCAAGGAAGGGGACGTCGTCCTCTTCAACAAGTATGCGGGAACAGAGGTTGAGCTTGACGGCGAGAAGTATCTGGTAATGTCCGAGGACGAAGTCCTCGCTATCGTTGAGGATGCAAAGGTCACAGCTTAATAAAACCTGAAGGAGGAGGTGTGAGAGATGGCAGCAAAAGGAATTATCTATAGCGAAGAGGCAAGGGCTAAACTCAAGGCTGGTGTTGACAAGCTCGCCAACGCTGTTAAAGTTACCCTCGGTCCCAGAGGTAGGGAGGTCATCCTCGGAAAGAACTGGGGAACCCCCGTTGTAACCAAGGACGGGGTGACTGTCGCCAAGGAGATTGAACTCAAGGACAACTATGAGAACATAGGTGCCCAGCTCGTCAAGGAGGTTGCGTCCAAGACCGCGGACGTCGCCGGTGATGGAACTACCACCGCAACCATACTCGCCCAGGCTATATTCCACGAGGGTCTCAAGGCTATAGCCAGCGGTGCCAACCCCATGGACGTCAAGAGAGGAATAGACAAGGCTGTTAAAAGGGTTGTTGAAGACGTGAAATCACTCTCCGTTGATGTCAAGGGAAGAACCGAGATAGAGCAGGTAGCTTCCATATCTGCCAACAACGACACCGAGATCGGTAAGATCATAGCGGACGCTATGGAGGCTGTAGGAAAGGATGGAGTGATAACTGTTGAGGAGTCCAAGTCCGCTGAGACAACTCTTGAGACTGTCCAGGGTATGCAGTTTGACAGGGGATACCTCTCCCCATACTTCGTGACAGACCCCGACAAGATGCAGTGCGTCCTTGAGGAGCCTTACATCCTCATATACGAGAAGAAGATATCCAACATAAAGGACCTCCTCCCCGTTCTTGAGCAGGTGGTAAGGGCAGGAAAACCTCTCCTCGTTATAGCTGAGGATGTTGAGGGTGAAGCTCTCGCTACGCTCGTCGTAAACCACATCAAGGGAGTTCTCAGGGCATGTGCGGTCAAGGCTCCCGGATTCGGTCAGAGGAGGAAGGACTACCTCCAGGACATAGCGGTTCTCACCGGCGGAACCGCCATAATGGAAGACCTCGGTATCAAGCTTGAGTCCGTAACCCTTGACATGCTCGGAAGGGCTGACAAGGTCGTGGTTGACAAGGAGACCACCACGATAGTTGGGGGCAAAGGCAAGGAAGAAGACATAAAGGCGAGAATAGAGCAGATCAAGAAGCAGATACAGGAGACCACCTCTGACTACGACAGAGAGAAGCTCCAGGAGAGGCTTGCCAAACTCTCCGGAGGAGTCGCTGTGATAAGGGTAGGTGCTGCTACCGAGGCTGAGCTAAAGGAGAAGAAGGCGAGGGTTGAGGACGCTGTGCACGCGACCAAGGCTGCGGTTGAGGAAGGCATAGTACCCGGCGGTGGTGTCGCTCTGGTAAGAGCCTCCGAAAACCTTGACAGTCTGGAGGTTGACAACGAGGATCAGAAGCTCGGTGTTGAGATAGTTAAGAAGGCGTGCAGAACACCCCTCAGACAGATAGCCTACAACGCGGGGTTTGAGGGATTTGTTGTCCTTGAGAAGGTAATAGAGCTCGGGAAGGAGAAGGGTAAGAACTGGGGATTCAACGCTGCAAACGGTGAGTACGTGGACATGATGGAAGCGGGAGTTATTGACCCGACCAAGGTGGTCAGGACAGCTATAGAGAACGCTGCATCCGTAGCGGGAACCATGCTAACCGCCGAAGCTCTAATAGCGGACCTCCCTGAAGACAAGAAGAAGGACATGACCCCCACCGACATGCCCGAGCTTGACTGATACCCACACTTTCACCACCAGAAAGGGGCGCTCAGGCGCCCTTTTTTTATTGCTCTGAGAACTCTAAGAAGCTGTTTTATAATTAACGGTGCCTATGAGGGTAGATAGTTTACCTGTATACTTCGGTTTCCCTTTCCCCCATTGGTTCAAAGGATACTCCAGAGATGCTTTCCTTAGAGACCTGATAGCGGGTATAACGGTAGCTGCTGTCTATGTCCCCCAGGCTATGGCTTACGCCCTCCTTGCAGGGATGCCCCCCATAACGGGTCTCTACACCGCCTTCATAGCGACCGTAGTGGCATCTCTGTTTGGAAGCTCAAGGTTTCTGGGAACGGGTCCCGTCGCCATGACCTGTCTTCTCTCTGCGTCCGTCCTCTTCAGCCTTCAGCTTGAGCCACAGTCTGAACAGTGGATCGGCTACATGGGGCTCCTTGCCCTGATGGTAGGCTTTGTCCGCCTTGTGGTAGGTGTGTTCAAGCTGGGTTTTGTGGTTGACCTCATATCCAACAGCGTGGTGATAGGATTCACCGCTGCGGGAGCCATGGTGATAGCCCTCTCCCAGTTCAAGCACATGCTCGGCTACAAGGTGGTGAACAGTACCCACATATTCACAGTCCTGGCGGATATAGTTAAGAAGATAGAGCTTTTAAATCCCTATACGGTCGCTATAGGTATAGGAGCCTACATCCTCATATGGGGTTCTAAGAGGGTGAGCCCTTACCTTCCAGGAGCACTCATAGCTGTTGGCATAACCTCAGTGATCACATACGTATTAAAGCTCTATGAGAGAGGAGTTGCCATAGTGGGTGAAGTTCCCCAGGGACTGCCAGATCCCACTCTTCCTCCTATAGACTTCCAGACGATGAGCCAGATGTGGGGTGGTGCACTGGTTGTCGCCTTCTTTGGATTGATAGAGGCTGTAGCCATAGCCAAGACCCTTGCCATAAGAACTGGAGATCGGTGGGATCCGAACCAGGAGCTCATAGGTCAGGGACTTGCAAACATAGCGGTGTCCTTCTTCAAGGGCTTTCCTGCTGGTGGTTCCTTCTCAAGATCCTCTCTAAACTTCGCCCTCGGTGCCAAGTCTCCCCTTGCGAGTATATTAACCGGGTCTCTCGTAGGTGTTACGCTGTTCCTTCTCGCCCCAGCCTTTTACTATCTTCCCAAGGCGACCCTCGCTGCGGTCGTTCTCTCCGCTGTTATAAACCTCATAAGACCTCAGGACATACTCAGGCTGTACAGGATCAACAGACTGGATGGTATAGTCGCAGGTTTGACATTCGTATCAGTGTTCTTCATGGACCTGTGGGTTGCCATAACCCTTGGAGTTGTGCTCTCCCTCGGTAGCTTCGTTTACAGAACAATGTATCCTCGCATAGTAGTTCTCTCCAGAGATCCCGAATCTAAAACCTTTGTGAACGCTGAGAAGAGAGAGCTTCCCGAGTGCCCCCAGATCCTTTACATAAGACCCAACATGTCTATCTACTTTGGTAATGCTCAGTATGTTTACGATTACATCCTTGAGAAGGTTCAGGAGAGACTCCAGAAGGGTCCTCTGAAGTATGTGCTCGTGGACATGGAGGCTGTCAACTACACAGACGCGACAGGCTCCGAAACGGTAATAAGGCTCATAAGGTCTCTGAGGGAACTTGGGGTTGAAGCTTCCTTCGCCAACATCAGCTGTGATGTTTACCCATTACTTGAGAACGCAGGCTTTGACGAGGTTGTGAATCATGAGATAGTTTTCAACTCAAAGGGTCAATCAATAGTTGAGCTGTTCAGAAGGATTGACCACGACTACTGCAGGGAGGGATGTCCTTACATAATATTTGAGGAATGCCTGACTGTAAAGGATGGTAAGTTTAAAGTAGAGAAAAGCGCTTAGAGCTTTTTCCTGAACCACTCTACGGTCTTTCTCAGCCCTTCTATCACGGATGTTCTGGGCTCCCAACCGAGAACCTCTTTAGCCTTCGTTATATCCGGTCTTCTCCTGTCGGGGTCATCAACGGGTCTGTCCTTGAACACTATCTCCGAGCCACTCCCCGTCAATTCTTTTATGAGCTCTGCAAGCTCAAGGACTGTGTACTCCTCAGGGTTTCCGAGGTTGAAGACCTCCCCCTCAATACCTTCCTTCATGGAGAGCCTGTATATACCTTCAACCAGATCCTCTATGTAACAGAAACTCCTCGTCTGAGAACCGTCTCCATAAACTGTTATAGGTTCTCCCATAAGAGCCTGGTATATGAAGTTTGGAACAACCCTCCCATCGTTTATCCTCATCCTCGGTCCGTAGGTGTTGAATATCCTCGCTATCCTCACGTCTATCCCGTGCTCTCTGTGGTAGGACATTGAAAGTGCTTCTGAGAACCTCTTTGCCTCGTCGTAAACGCTCCTCGGTCCCACAGGGTTTACGTTCCCCCAGTAAGTCTCTGGCTGGGGATGGACCTCTGGATTTCCATAAATCTCTGAGGTTGAAGCAAAGATGTACCT
>WGFS01000059.1 GCA_015492115.1 Aquificaceae bacterium | reverse complement strand
GAGAAATTGAGGGGTTTTATTAATGAAGACTAGCAATAAAATTAAAAACTTATGGGGATACGCCCGCTCTCTGGACTGAGGAAGGTGATTTACAGATCTTTCACTACATTCTTGATGGTTACAGCCCTGCTGGTAGCTCTGCTCAGCTCTGCAATAACCTTAGTTCTTGTGGAGGCTGTTATAACAGACTTCAGTAAGGATCTCCTGAAGGATAGGGAAGGAAAGACCGACCTTGTCAATCAGGTGATTGAAAAACACTTTCCGCATATAGTTTTTCTGTCCTTCGTGCCTCCTCTGATCGGTGCATCTGTTGTGGTTCTTGTGTTCAGGAGAAAGGTGTCCTCCGCAGTATCACGGTTGAGGGAGAAGGCTCTTCAGCTGTCCAGTAAGGATGTGAATACCTCCTACCTTGAGAGGGAGGACCTCGGCTTTGAAGAACTGAACGAGATAAAGGACAAGATCGTTGCCGTATTCAAGGAGCTTGAGGAGGCGGAGGTAGCCAAACAGCTGGCAGAGGTGGAGCTGAAGCTAACAAAAACTCTCCTCATTCCATACAGCAACGTCAGGGACTGGAATAGGGCGGTGCAGGGTATCGTAGGGAGATTGTCAGAGGTTATAAACCTTGACTGTCTGGTCGTGGGTTTTATGTCCGCTCCCGAGAAGGTAGAGATCCACGCCTTCTGGCTGTGCAAAAGGGATACCTCCTACGAGGAGCTGATCAAGGAGAAGGTCAGGGAATACTACAAGGATATAGAGGAGATATCCCTCATAGTTCACCAGCTCTCGGATGGTGAGAGGAATGCGCAGAACAGGGAGATCACCTACATAGCACTCAAGGATGTCTCGGTTGGGCAGGTTGTGTGCGCAGGTCTTGTTTTAAACGACGTAGAACCACAGCTTCTCAAAGTGGTAGAGGGTTTCTTACCCGCTCTTGTAAGTGTTGTGGGTTCAACGCGCGCCCTGGAGAGCTACGCCAGGGAGATAGAGTACTACGCGACCAGGGATGCCCTGACGGGTCTTTACAACCAGCGCATGTTCTGGGAGCTCCTGGAGTACGAGATAGAGAGGGCTAAGAAGAGGAACTACCAGTTCGCCGTCCTGATCATAGATATAGACAACTTCAAGGTCATAAACGACACCTACGGGCACAGTTTTGGGGATGAGTTCTTAAAACACCTCGCCAGACTGCTTGAGGAGACCTTCAGGAGGGAGGACATAGTCGCACGTTACGGTGGAGATGAGTTTGCAGTCATACTGCCCTACACCTCTCAGGAGGAAGCTTTTAGAACAGCCCAACGGCTTCTGCGTGAGCTTGAGAGCTTCAGCGTCAGTGCACCGGACGGAAAACCCGTCAAGGCTACCGTGTCCATAGGTATAGCTGTGTTCCCCACCCACGGTGAGAGCGCACGGGAGCTCTTCATGGTCGCTGACAACATTATGTACAGGATAAAGAGCGAGGGTAAGAACCGGGTCGCCCTGCCGTCAACTACGGACTTTGAAAGGATAAGGAAGACGGAGGGCAGGACAGGCATGCTCATACTGGACGCGATAGAGAAGAGGAGCGTTGTCCCGGTATTTCAGCCAATAGTTGATGTGGGCAGTGGTGATGTGCACGCCTACGAAGTCCTGATGAGGATAAGGCAGAACGGTAAGCTGATACCAGCTTCAGAGTTCGTTCACGTTGCGGAGAGGATGGGTGTGATACATAGGCTTGACCACATGCTCATAGACAGAGCTCTCAGCGTTGCGGTTGAGCACAACTTCAGGGGAAGGCTCTTCTTTAACCTGACCCCGAGGGCGCTTGTGCTTGAGGACTTTATTAAGGAGATGCGGAGTTTGATAGACAGGTACAGCTTTGACCCCGACCAGATAGTCTTTGAGATAACGGAGCGTGAGACCGTGAGGAACATGGACATGCTCAAGGACCTCAGTATGAGCCTAAAGGGTGAGGGTTTTCACTTTGCGGTGGACGACTTCGGTTCCGGTTTCTCCTCCTTCATGTATCTGAAACACATCCCAGTTGATTACGTGAAGATAGAGGGTGAGTTCATACGCTCCATACTGGACAGCAGGATGGACAGGGCATTTGTTATAAGCGTGATAGCCCTTGCAGAGACACTCGGCATAAAAACGGTCGCCGAGTTCGTTGAGAACGAGAAGATATTTTCCGCCGTAAAGTCCATCGGTGTGAACTACGCCCAGGGCTACTATATAGGAAAACCGGATACTCGCTTGATTTTCCAGAAAAATACATAATTTATCGGGTTGTTTTGATATAAATTAGAAAGTAAATTTCATCTGTGAAATCTATCAATATGCTGATCCTCAGCAGATCTAAGTTCTTTGCTGAGGCTCTGAGATTTATTTTGCATGACTTAGTTGGGGAGGTGAGGGTTATTGACTCCTGGGATGATCTTGAACACCTGCTGAGCAGGGGGAAATACAACGTGGTTGTCTGTGATATAAGC
>WGFS01000058.1 GCA_015492115.1 Aquificaceae bacterium | reverse complement strand
GGGTCATCAGGACCCTCTGGGAGGGCTGAGGTTGGACCTGTTCAAGAGCGTGAAGAAACTCGAACCCCGCCTCGACTACACCTGGAAGAGGCACAAGGTAATCCTCAGCAACATCGCCAACGCGGACACACCCAACTACAGGGCCAAGGACCTCAGGTTTAAGGAGGAAGTAGAAAGAATATCTCTGAAGACCACCCGGTCCAAACACATAAAGCCCTCCGGCTGGGAGAGGTTCAAGGTAGTGGAAATCAAGAGGCGTCTTGTGGGGAACGACAGGAACAACGTGAGCATAGAAGAGGAAATAGCCAAGCTAACCCAGAACAGGATTGCCTACGAGGTTTACATGAGAATGGCTACGGGAAGTATAGAGAAGCTCAACAACGTGATAAGGGGTGGCAGGAGATGAACGACCTTTTTAGAGCCTTTGAGATAAGCGCCTCCGGGATGCGTGCCCAGAGGATAAGGATGAACGTGGTCGCTTCCAACCTGGCCAACTACGAGTCTTACAAGCAGACGGGGGAACCCTTCAGAAAGCTGGAGGTGGTCTTCAGGGCGGTTTACGATCCCGAGAGGGTGCAAAAGGGAGAGATCCCTGTGGAGGTGTCCGAGATAAGGGAGTCGGACGCTCCCTTCAAGCTAATCTTCGATCCCGGAAACCCAAGGGCGGACGCCCAGGGCTTTGTGAGGCTCCCCAACGTGGATCTTGTCAAGGAGATGGCGGACATGATCTCCGCGGTCAGGAGCTACGAAGCGAACCTCAGCGCCTTCAACCTTACCAAGGAGATGGCCAACAGGACCATAGAGCTATGGAGATAGGGGGGATAGATTTCGGGGCCTTCGAGGCCTTTCTGAAGGAGAGGAAGAAGGAGGTAAAGAGTCCCGAGGACTTTGCACAGGCTCTGAATGAATTCGTTCAGTGGGTAAACTCCCAGCAGAAGGAGGCTAAGGAGGTCCGTGAGGCGGTCCTCAGAGGCGAGGACGTTCCCCTCCACAGGATGGTGATCGAGTTCGAGAAGGCTGGGCTGGCCCTGAACCTTCTGATCGAGGTCCGAAACAGGCTCTTGGAGGGCTACCAGGAGCTTCTGAGGATGCAGGTCTGACATGGCTGACATCAACGAGACACTAAAGAACCTTCAGGAGAGATTTTCGGCCCTACCTCTCACACAGAAGCTCCTCATAATCGGCCTTCCCGCGGTAGTCTTCTCCCTGCTGGTTACAGTTCTCATCTACTCCCTCCAGCCCGATTACGCGGTCCTTTACGGAAACTTGAGTCCAGAGGACATGAACGCTGTCCTGACAGAACTCGACAAGGAGGGGATCAAATACAAGGTGGGCAGGGACGGAAGGTCCATACTCGTCCCAGAGGACAATGTGAGGGACATAAGGCTCAAGCTTGCCGCGAAGGGGATACCCAACAAGGGAGTAATAGGATACGAACTCTTCGACAAGAGCACGATAGGGCTGTCCGAGTTTCAGCAGAGGGTGAACTTCAAGAGGGCCATAGAGGGGGAGCTTGTAAGGACGATCCTCAGGTTCAGGAACATAGAGGACGCGAGGGTCCACATAGCTCTACCCGAGAGGTCTATCTTCCTCAGGGACGAGAGGGAGCCGAGCGCCTCCGTCTTTATAAAGCTAAAGCCCGGGGCTGAGATACACCCGGATCAGGTAAAGGCGATAAGGAACCTGGTGGCCGCGAGCGTTGAGGATCTCAAGCCCGAGAACGTGGTTGTCATAGACGACAGGGGAAGGAACCTGACCGCCATGCTGGAGGACGAGGGTGAGGAGGCGGTCTCCGCTAAACAGCTCAAGATCAAAAAGGAGATAGAGAAGGACATAGAGAAGAAGATCCAGACCGCCCTCGAGGAGGCTCTCGGATACGGGAACGTGAAGGTTCGCGTTTCGGTGGAGCTTGATTTTTCCAAGGTCCAGAGGAAGGAGGAGATCTACGACCCCGATATGACCGCTGTGGTGAGCGAGCAGAAGAAGAAGGAAAAGACCACCGGCGTTCCCGTAGGGGGCGTTCCTGGAGCAGCGGCAAACATACCTCCCGGGACAGGAGTGGTAGCCGGGCAGACCGGAACTATAACCGAGAGGAAGGAGACCATAACCAACTACGAGGTCAGCAAGAAGGAGATAGTCTCGGTGGACCCAACCCTCAGGATAAAGAGGCTCAGCATAGGGGTTATAGTGAACAGGGAGCTCAAAGACATAGATGAGGAGAGCATAAGGAAGATAGTCTCCGCTGCGGCGGGCCTCGATCCAAAGAGGGGGGACACTCTTTCGGTGGTGGCGATACCCTTCAAGCGTCCAGCTGCAGGCCTTCCCGCCGCTCCCGAGGTTCCCCTGTGGAAGAAGCTACTCGTTCCGGTTCTCGTAGGATCAGTTCTAACAGTTCTTCTCCTCTTCGGACTCCTTAGGTTCCTCAGGAGAAGAGCTCCTGCCCCTGTCCCCGCTCCCGCACCCGCTGAGGAGATACCCACCATCACCGGAGCAGAGGTTCTGAGAGAGAAGGCCAAGGAGCTTGAGGTGGTAAAGACTGTGGTGGAGGTTGCCAGAAAGGAGCCCAAGAAGGTTGCTGCCCTTATAAAGACTTGGCTGAGGGAGGAGTGATCACCTCCGCCTGCTTATGGCGACCTTCTCGACAGGGATAGGGTACTCGTTGCTAAAACACGCGTCGCAGAAGTTCTCTCTGTCCTTCACGCAGCTTCTGAGACCTTCCAGGGAGAGATATTTGAGAGAGTCCACTCCTATGAACTCCTTGATATCCTCCAGGCTCATCCTGTTGGCTATGAGCTCTTCCCTCGTGGGTGTGTCTATACCGTAGTAGCATGGTCCTACCACCGGGGGGGAGGCTATCCTCATGTGTATCTCCTTGGCTCCCGCACGCCTGAGCATGTTCACTATCCTCTTGGAGGTCGTTCCCCTCACCAGAGAGTCGTCTATCACTATAACCCTCTTTCCCTCTAGAACCGCCCTGTTGGGGCTTAGCTTCATCAGGACCCTGAGGTTCCTGAGCTCCTGCGTAGGTTCTATGAAGCTCCTTCCTACATAGTGGTTCCTTATAAGCCCCATCTCGAAGGGCATATTCTTCTCCTGTGCATAGCCCATTGCAGGGACCACCCCGGAGTCTGGAACGGGGATGACCACGTCCGCCTCCACCTCGTCTTCCCTAGCGAGCTGCCTGCCGAGCTCCTTCCTTACCTTGTAAGCCCACTCCCCGAATATGAAGCTGTCTGGCCTGGAGAAGTAAACGAACTCGAATATGCACTGGGCCCTCTTCTTCTGTTCGAAGGGAAAGTAACTCCTTATCCCTGCCTCATCGACGATGAGTATCTCTCCGGGCTTTACCTCCCTCCAGAGTTCTCCCTCTACCGTTTCAAAGGCACAGCTTTCGGAAGCGAAAAGGAGGGCGTTCCCCTTTCTTCCCACAGCCAAAGGCCTGAAACCGAAGGGATCCCTTCCGGCGATGAGCTTGTCCCCAACTATCATTAGGAAACTGTAGGCCCCCTCCACCCTGGTGAGCGCGTAAAAGAGCCTGGGCAGTAGATCCTTGTCCCTCGGATGTATCTCGGTCCCCTCTGGTATAAAGGCCTCTCCTGAGTCAAGGAGCGCGAGGAAGAGTTCCGTGTCCGAGCTGTAACTGAACTCAACACCTCTGGACTCGAGCTCGCCCCTCAGGCTGAGGTAGTTAACCAGGTTCCCGTTGTGGACTATCGCCACCTCACCCAGATCGGTTCTCCTAACTATGGGCTGGGCGTTTGCCGCTCCCGAGTCTCCCGCGGTGGAGTACCTCACGTGGGCTATAGCTATATCACCTTTCAGATAGTTCAAGTCCTCCTGCTTTATAGCCTCCAATACCCTCCCAGACCTCTTTACAGTTCTTATCTCCTTTCCGTCCGAGGAGCTTATCCCAACGCTCTCCTGACCTCTATGTTGGAGGGAGTATATCTCCAAAAAGGCGTACTGTGAGGCGTAGGAACTGCCCCAAACACCAGCTATCCCGCACATACCAGCAGTATTAATATAGCCTAAGCTATCTGAGCTGGACAGATGGACTTCCCAGCCTTCCCTTCAGGACAAGTCTGCCAAGGTCTCCCCTAAAGACGGCGTTTATCTCAGAGTCCTCGAGCCTGCTCGGATTTAACCTCAAGCTCCCTCCTCCCCGGAGCTTCATGCCGCTGTACTCAACGTTCCCATCGAACCTATCCCCCTTGAACTCGAGATCTACCCTATCAACCTTTATACCCTTTAGATCTAAATTCTCGAGGGATACTCTGCCAAAGAGCCTGCTCTCTTCAAGTCTGACGTTTCCGTACACCTTCCCCGCCATCTCCAGACACTCGAAGCCTTTAGCCTCTGCGGATAGATCGCCAAGCAGAGATACGTGTCCCTTCAAGTACCCCTCTCCGCATACCGCTAAAACCCCCAGGCCGGCCGGCTTGAGATATACACCGAGGCTGTCGAGTCTGCTTACAAGCTCGTTCTTGAAGAAGACTCTAACCTTTTCGAACTCAACTCTAAATGTGCCTTCCCGAACCCTCTCGGGGATGAGACCTATGCCCTTTGTAGTCAAGAACCTATCGAGGATAACGGACTTTGGAAGTGAGAAGAATACCAGGATCGAGGAGATTACAAGGGATGCGAGCGTTAAAAGTAGCAGCTTAGAAATAAAAGTCCTCTTCATCTTCCTCTTCTTTCTTTTCCTTCTCTCTCTCTTCAAGTCGCCGCTTGATCTCCTCGGACAGCTTTCTGTGCTCTTCGGTGATCCTCGAGAGCTCTTCGGGAGAGGAGACCACGTAGGGCGTTATGAAGATAAAGAGTGTGGTCTTGTCGTCCTGCTTCACATCCCTCCTGAACAGCCTCCCTATAATGGGAATCCTCCACAGACCGGGTATTCCCTCCATAGTTCTCAGCGTCTTCGTGCTCACAAGCCCACCGAGTATAACGGTCTGTCCGTTCTCTATGACCACGTCCGAGTTTACCTCTCTGTTTGAGGTAACTGGAACGGTGTAGCTCGTCGCCCCTATCTGGTTCGTGACGAAGTCTATTATCTCCTGGAGGGTTAGGTCTATAGTGAGGCGTAGGTTGTCTCCCGATATCCTGGGGGTAACGTTGAGTTCAAGTCCAACCTCCTTGTAGTCGTAGGTTATAATCGGCTGTCCGTTTATATCGAACTTCAGTCCCTCCGCATAGGGAACCACCTGACCGACCTTTATCACCGCTGGCTGGTTGTCTAGGGTGAGGACCTTGGGGTTCGAGACTATGTTAAAGCCAGACCCGCTCTCCAGGAGAGAGAAGAGCAGGACCAGATCGGGAAAGAACAGATCGGTGCCGCCTATGGATATAGTCTTGCCCGCTTCCGAGAAAACGCCCATGAGGAAGTTCCCAGACACGAAGGAGCTGTATATATCGGTTAGGGTGCTGCCTCTAAAGCTGGCCCCGCCGCGCTTTCCCAGGATCTGCCATCTCACACCTATATCCAACAGACTCTTGGTTGAGGCCTCCACTATAGTGGCAGCTATAAGTACCTGTTTCCTCCTTATGTCCAGCTTCGAGATCAGCTTCTT
>WGFS01000057.1 GCA_015492115.1 Aquificaceae bacterium | reverse complement strand
GAGAAGTTTGAGGAGCTCGCCTACACAGACCCACTGACAGGATTGAACAACCGCAGGTTCTTCATTGAGAACGCAAAGACCATAATTGACCTCAGCAGGAGATACGGGGAGCCTGTATCCCTATTACTGCTTGATGTTGACAACTTCAAGAGGATAAACGACGAGTACGGGCACGACGTGGGTGACCTCGTTCTGAAGAAGCTGGCTGAGGTTATAAACAAGAACATAAGGTCGTCGGACCTGCCCGCAAGGTTCGGGGGGGAAGAGTTCGTTGTCCTCCTGCCGAGAACAGACGAGAAGGGAGCTGTAATGGTAGCGGAGAGGATAAGGCAGGACTTCAGGAACTCAAGCGTTCAGGTTAACGGGAAGGAGGTCTGGACGAGCGTGAGCATAGGGGTTGCCTCCCTCGGAGAGGGAGAGGATCTGGATACACTCATAAAGAAGGCTGACTCAGCCCTCTACGAGGCAAAGGGGAGGGGCAAGGACATGGTGGTTACATTCACAGATATAGAGGCTGGTCAAGGGCAGGATTAGCGAGAGCCCGTATGAGCATGTTCTCTATGGCGTCTCTGGTGTGTTCTTTCAGCTCTCTGTGGAGCTTTAAAAAGCAGTGGAATATAACCCCAGATGCCTCAAGCCCGAAACCTCTGTCAGCCAGAACCTTTTCCTCCCAGCTCCTTATCTTGCCGTTGAGCACCTTCAGTATCCTGTTCTGAGGGTTCAGTTTCGGATTTTTAGGTACTCCCACGAACTGGTAACCTCTCACCCTTCCCTCAAGGAGGAAGACCTTTATAAGATAGTTACCGCTCTCTACGAAGAACTCCTCCTCCGCGTCCTCAAAAAGCCCACCCGACCCCGCTGTGACCGATCTGGTCTTTACCGCGTTGTAGTCCACGAGCCCCGGGTTCTTTACATTCTTGCCTGCGAGGTTGAAGCCCGCCACGTAGCCTGCCTGCTGGGCTGGAGGGAATAGGGCTATCCACCTGTGGTTGCCCCAGACGTCTATCCCGGACGCTATGTCTCCCGCGGCGAACACGTCCGGGTCTGAGGTCTGCTGGTGCTCGTTCACCAAAATACCGCCTATAGGGCGGTTCAGTTTTTTGTCCATGTGTATCTCTATATCCGTCCCCTCAACGAGGTAGGTTCGGGGTCTCACGCCGGTGGAGACTATCACCATGTCCGTCTCTATGAAGAAGCCCTTGTCAGAACCTCTCGGCTTTATCTCCACAGCCTCAACCCACTCATTCCCGTGGAAGGCGACTACCTGATGCTCAAGATAGACCTTTATCCCCGTCTCTCTTTGCAGGGTCTCCCCGTATATCTTCCCCATCTCCTGATCAAGCATCCTCGGGAGAACCCGGTCAAATATCTCAACCACGGAGACATCAACCCCGAGATGGTGCAGGGTCTCAGCGTCCTCTATCCCTATGGGACCCGCCCCCACTATCACAGCCCTCTTTACCCTGCCGGAGGTTATCCACTCCCTTATCTGACGGGCGTCGTCAAGGGTCTTGGCTGTTGTCACACCTTTGAGCTCAACCCCATCTATGGGAGGAACAAAGGCGTAGGCTCCCGCTGAGAGCAGACACCTGTCGTAGGAGATCTCCTCCCCGTCCTTTGTTATCACGACCTTTCTTTTGTTGTCTATCCTCACAACCTCTTTCTTGGGTCTGAAGTCAACCCTGTGGGTCTCGTAGAACCTCTCACCACCCTTGTAGAAGAGAGCCTCCGGGAGTATGTCGTCCCTTATCACGTTCTCCATGCAGTTGGGTGCGTAGGTTGGGTGTTCTTCGTCGGAGAGGACTATAAGCTCGCTATCTCTGTCCACCTGACGGAAAGCCTCTACGGCGCTTGCGGAAGCGGGTCCGTTGCCGACTATCACTACCTTCATCTCTTCTTATCCAGCCTCATTATGTACTCAACGCAGGTTCTGACTCCGAAGCCCGTGCCACCCTGGGTGTAGTATCCGTAATCCTCCTTAGACCATGCGGGTCCCGCTATGTCCAGATGAACCCACTTTATACCATCTCCCACAAACTCCTCAAGGAACATCGCCGCGGTTATTGCACCTCCGTATCTTCCGCCCGTGTTCACCACGTCCGCTGGTCCCTTCTTTATCTTCTTCCTCAGTCTCTCGTCGTCCATGGGAAGCTCCCAGACCCTCTCGCCGGTTTCCTTGGCGACCTCCTTTATCTCCTTGGCAAAGTCCTCAGAGTTTGTAAATAGACCTGCGGTGTACTCCCCGAGGGCGACCATGCATGCACCCGTCAGGGTAGCCATGTCTATGATCCTTGAGGGTTTAAGGTCGCTCGCGTAGGAGAGGGCGTCCGCGAGGGTTACCCTCCCCTCCGCATCGGTGTTGTCTATCTCTATGTGCTTTCCGTTCTTAGCCCTTATTATGTCGTCGGGTCTGTAGGCTGTTCCAGAGGGCATGTTCTCCGCAGCGCCTATTATCCCGTGAACCTCAACGTTGGGCTTTAGCTGGGCTATCACCTTCATTATCCCAAGAACCGCACAGGCTCCCGACTTGTCCATCTTCATAGTCCTCATGTAGTCGCCGGGCTTTATGTTTAGACCACCGCTGTCAAAGGTGAGCCCTTTACCCACCAGCACGATCCTGTCCTTCGCTTTACCCTTGGGTTTGTAGGTCAGGTGTATGAGCCTTGGTGGTGTCGCTGAACCCTTCCCCACGCTCCAGAGGGCGAGCATCCCCATCTCCTGAATCTGCTTCTCATCGTAAACCTTGCACTGGAGTTTGTGCTCCTTCGCAAGCCTCTTTGCCTCCTCCGCAAGGGTTATCGGGTTTATCACGTTGCCCGGCTCGTTCACGAGGTCTCTGGCGTAGTTCTGGGCGGTCGCTATGACCACCCCTCTGTTTACCGTCTCCCTGTTGGCATCCTGAATGAGAACCTCCTTGACCTCAAACTTCTCCTCTTCCTTCTTCTCCTTGTACTTGTCAAAGCTGTAGCTTCCTAAGACCACACCTTCAGCAACAGCCTGAAAGGTCTTCTCTTTAACACCCCTTGGTAGAATCAGGAGGGTCTCTTCCACTCTGTCTTTCTTTAACCTCTTTATGGCGAGGGCACCCGCTTTCCTGAATGTATCTGTGTTTGCCTTCTTCCTGTCGCCCAGACCAACCACGTAAACGATCTCTACCCTCTGACCGGGCAGGGGAACCTTCTCAATCTGCCCCTCTTTGCCCTTAAAGCCCTCCAGCTCAAGGGCTCTCTTTACCCTTGTGGATATGCCCCTTCCGAGCCTTGAGAGGGTTTTTAGATCATTCTCGTAAACGAACACAACAGCGGACTTTATCTCAAGTTTTTTTGGGTCTTCTCTGTGTGCCTTAACTTTCATGTCACAACCTCCAGAAGTACATTAATGATATAGTTTATCCTGAAGGAGGGAAGGAGAATGGAGAAAGACCCCAAGGGACAGTACAAGAGCGAGGAACACGAAAAGCCGAGAGTCATTGAGGAAGGTATATGGGTAGCGGGTGAGGCGCTGAAGAAGGCGCCCAAGCTGAGGGGTGTTCCCACGGGTGTTGAGGGACTTGACGAGCTCTTCTTCCATACGGAGATACAGGATGGAAAGGTGGTGAAGAAGTCCCTCGGGGGCATACCTGAGTATGCGGTGGTGAACCTCACGGGTGTTTCCGATACGGGGAAGTCTCTCATGGTGGAGCAGTACACCGTTAAGCAGGCTCAGAGGGGTGATGTGGTAGCCTTCATAACCGTTGAGAGCCCCGCACCCTTCGTCACGATGAGCCTAAAAGAGAGGGCTACCGCGATGGGCATAGACTTCAGCGAGATAGAGAACCGCATAATCCTGATAGACGCTGCGAGCCACACGAGCCTGAGAGACAACATACCCAACCTTCTATCAACCCTCGCCTTTGCAATAAAGAACTACAAGGTCAGACACACGGTGATAGACTCGGTGACCGGACTCTACGAGGCAAAGGAGATGCTCGCAAGGACGGTGGTCAGACAGCTCTTCAACTTCATGAAGAAGTGGTATCAGACCGCTGTATTCGTATCCCAGAAGAGAAGCGGACACGAAGAGCTCTCTGCGGAGGCGGCGGGAGGATACGCGGTCAGCCACATAGTTGACTGCACAATGGTTCTCGCCAAAGAGCTCATAATGACGAGGAGCCAGTCCAACCTCTTCAAGAGACCCATAGGAGACATAGTGAGGTTATTCAGGATAGACGGGTGCAGGCTCTGTGGACACGACACAAAGACCCACTACCTTGAGATAACGGAGACGGGACTCGTAAGGATTGGAGAACCCATCACCGCTGGATAAAATATATATCTAAAGGAGGGCTAAAAGATGGTGGGAGAGAGGATAAAGAGGCTGAGAGAGGAGAAAGGTCTTTCCGTCGCAGAGTTTGCCAGAAGGGTAGGCATTCCGGTGGGAAGGCTTGAGGAGATAGAGAGGGGTAGTATAGAGCCCTGCGATGCGACGTTAGTTTATATCTCAAAGCTCTTTGGTGTGAGCTTCTGGTGGCTGAAGGAGGGCAGGAAAGAGGTGGCAGAGGTAGCCTGAGGGCTACTTCATCCTTTTAATTAGCTCCTCCATGACCTCCGAAACATCTATGCCCTCCATGGTGAGGGCTAAGGTGAGCATGTAGAGCATGTCCGCGGTCTCGTAAAGAACCTCTCCTTTATCTTTGTTCTTCAGGGCTATCAGGGTCTCCACCGCCTCCTCCCCGAACTTCTGGATGACCTTGTCCAGCCCCTTCTCTGCAAGCTTTACAGTGTACGAACCCTCGGGTTTTCTCTCAAGTCTGTCTCTTATGATCTCCTGAAGCCTGGGAAGAGCCTCAAAGGGAAGGGGTTTGTCTATCTTCTCACCCTCTATGTTTCTGAAAAAGCAGTTCCTCTCTCCAGTGTGGCATGCCCTGTTCTTCTCCTGTTCTATCACGTATATGAGAGCATCCTCGTCGCAGTCAACCCTGACCTCCCTAACCCTCTGAAGCTCTCCGGAGGTCTCCCCCTTCTTCCACAGCTCCCTCCTGCTCCTTGAGTAGTAATGGGCATAGCCCGTTTCAAGGGTCTTCTTAACAGCCTCCTTGTTTGCCCAGGCGAGCATACGGATCTCTCCAGTCCTGTAGTCCTGAGCTATCACGGGTATTAGACCTTCCTCGTTGAAGTTCAGCTTCAGCATGACTAATTAATTCTAAAGTTCTTTACCGTATCCACAAGGAGCTTCACCCTGTCAAACTCCATGTCGGGGGCGAGCCCGTGTCCAAGGTTGAAGATGTAACCCGTCTTCCTCGGTATGCTCCTCAGAAGCTCAAGGGTCTTGAACTTTATCGTCTCCTCCTTTGCATAGAGAACCGCAGGCTCAAGGTTACCCTGAAGCACCTTGTCCGTTCTCAGAGCCTCCACGGAGAGGTCAACGCTCCAGTCAAGGGAGAGGACATCCGCCTCTGTCTGTCTGGCGAGGTCAAGGAAAGAGGAAGAGCCCCTGAAGAAGTAAATGAGCGGAACGTCGGCCTCTTTCTTTAACCTATCTATCAGCTCGTTCACGTAGGGAAAGACGTATTCCTCGTAATCGGATCTGCTCAGATAGTTCGTCCAGCTGTCAAAGAGCTGGATCACGTCCGCGCCAGCAGACACCTGTCGCAGGATGTATTCGTACAGGGTGTCCACGAGAACCTCCATCAGCCTCCCGAACTCGTACTCCCTGTCCCACATGAAGAGTTTTGTGTTCCTGAAGTCTCTGCTTGAACGTCCCTCTACCATGTAGCTCGCAAGGGTGAAGGGTGCTCCCGCAAACCCTATAACGGGAACCCTGTCCTGTGCCTTCTTTACCCGCCTGATTATTTCGTAGACAAAGGAGTTCTCCTCGGGGTCATACTTCCTAAGGTCGGAGACCTTACCGCTCCACTCAAGCCTGGGACCCTCGTTCTCAACGAACTCAACCTTAACCCCAAGAGCCTCAAGAGGGACGAGTATGTCAGAGAATATGATTATTGCATCAACATCAAGGAGCTCAAGGGGAAGGAGGGAAACTTTCACAGCGAGCTCAACGTTCTTGCAAAAGCTCAGGAAGTTCTCCTCACGGGCTCTCAGGTCTCTGTACTCCCTCATGTACCTTCCCGCCTGACGCATGAGCCAGACGGGGAACCTCTCTATGGGTTCCTTCCTTATAGCTCTCAGAAGGAGGTCGTTCTGGGGCATGTAAAGATTTTATATGAGATAGGTCTTTTGAATCTTCAGTAAAAAGCCTTATAGTTATGAACATGCTGAAGAAGTTGAAGGAGATATTCTCCGGAAAAGACCGCTCCGCGGTGGAGGAAGAAAGGAAAGAAGAACAAACCACCCGGCACACGGAAGAGGAAGTCCCACCGCAGGAATCAGCCCAGCAGAGGGAAGAACTTGCCAAGGAAGAGAAGGGTGTAAGACCACTCCTGCCCCACGAGCTTGAGACCTTCAAGAAGGGTATGGGAATAACACCCCACAACTACTGGACCTGGGCGAGCAGAACCAAGAGCTTCAAGCTCCTGACCGACGGTGAGTACGTCTGGGTTGAGGGGTACGAGGAGCACATAGGCAAACAGCTACCCCTGACCCAGCAGAGGGCATGGAGCTGGGAGTTTATAAGAAAAAGGCTTCAGGATTTCGGAGGCGAGGGTTAAAATACTTCCCATGACTGAAACATTTAGGGTCAGGACGACCAAACACACGAGCATAGTGAACATCACGCCTCAGGTTAGGGACGCTGTAAAACGCTCCGGCGTCAGGAACGGTCTCTGCATAGTCTATGTACCCCACACGACAGCCTGCGTCTTCATAAACGAAGGGGCGGATCCAGACGTGGTGAAGGACATAGTTTACATGCTGGAAAGCCTGATCCCCTGGAACGACCCCAACTACGAGCACGGAGAGGGCAACTCAGCCGCCCACATAAGGAGCGCCATAATAGGGAACTCAAGGATAATCCCTATAATAGAGGGTGACCTTACCCTCGGCACGTGGGAGGCTGTATTCCTCGCGGAGTTTGACGGTCCACGTGAGAGGAAGGTTGTCCTCAAGATAATCAAGGAGGAGTAATGGAAACCTTAATAGCCTTTCTTATCCTCGTTGGATTCCTGATATGGTTCCACGAGCTCGGACACTTTCTCATAGCCAAGCTCTTTGGAGTGAGGGTTGAGGTCTTTTC
>WGFS01000056.1 GCA_015492115.1 Aquificaceae bacterium | reverse complement strand
GAAGAGTAGCGTCTGATATCCTCTCTGGGCTATCTCTTCTATGGGAAGACAACCCTCAAAGTGAACTGCCTTCTCAAAGTCCTTGGGTTGAACCTTCTCAGCCTTAAGGAGCTCCTCGTAGAACTTCCTGTACTCCTCCTCCGTCAGGACGCAGTTGAAGTAGTCGTCCCCACCCCTTCCGTACCTTGAACCCCAGAAACCTTTGGAGAAGTCAACGCTCTCCGCATCAACTATGGGAGATATAGCATCGTAGAAGTACAGGGTCTCATGACCCACGAGCTCCCTTATATGTTCTGTGAGTTTTTTGGAGGTGAGAGGTCCCGTGGCGACTATAACTATATCATCTTCGGGTATGCGCTCTACCTCCTCCCTCCTTACCTCAATGTTGGGGTGCTCCTCTATCCTTCTTGTTATGTATGAGGCGAATATCTCCCTGTCAACCCCGAGGGCTCCCCCAGCGGGAACCCTTGACTCCTTCGCGGACTCAACCACAAGGGAGTCAAGCAGACTCATCTCAGCCTTGAGGAGACCAGCACCCGTTGTGAGCTCAACACCTCCCAGGGTGTTGCTACACACAAGCTCGGCGAGTTTGTCCGTTTTGTGGGCTGGCGTTCGCCTCTGAGGTCTCATCTCGTACAGGACTACCCTGTGCCCTTCCTTTGCCAGCGTCCAGGCTGACTCAACCCCTGCGAGACCACCGCCGATCACGATAACGCGCTCTTTCATCGGGAAAGAATAATATAGCCCCGGAGGTCGGATTTAGAAGACAACCTTATCTCTTCCCCTTTGGCTCCGGAAGCTGAATTATAGGAGTCATCTTTGTATCGTAAGGTATGAGAATTATAGTGTTGTTGGGGCTCTCTGCATAGACCTTTATGTTCTCTAAAAACTTCCACATCAGGTACTCCTTGGTAAGAGAACCCGCTATTATCCTGTTTGCCTCAGCTATACCCTTTGCCTCTATCTTCTTCCTCTCCGCCTCAAGCTTCTCCTTCTCAACGAGGAACTTCATCCTCTGGGCTTCCTCAAGGGCTCTCCTCTTCTGCTCTATAGCCTCAACAACCTTTCTGGGGAGCTTTATGTCCCTTATGAGTATCTCGTCAAGCATTATGAACCTCTTCTCAAGCTCGCTCCTGACCTGCTGGGCTATCTTCTGCTGTATGAGAGCCCTCTCCTGATAGACCTGTGCGCTGTCAAGGGTAGCTATCACATCCCTCACCGCAGACCTTATGACGGGCTTTATTATCCTGTCCTCGTACATGAGCCCGTACTCTATGTAGATCTCCGCAGCCTTATCGGGCATTATCTTGTAGAGGGTGGTGAGCTCAACGTTTATGGTCAAACCGTCCCTGGACAGGGCGTTTATTGAGTTGGAGCCCGTGAGGTCGTAGCTGTGGGTTCTGACAGACATCTTCTCAACTCTCTGCAAAAAGGGTACTACAAGGTGCAGTCCGGGTCTGAGCTCTTCTGGACTCGCCTTCCCGAGGGTGAGCTTTACACCCACGTATCCGCTTGGTATAACCACAAAGGGGTTTGAGATCATGACCAACAGCACGAGGACAGCTATGAGTACACCGATAGCTATGAAACTTTTGGGGAACTGGGGAGGTTTTGGGTATCTCCGAGGGTCAAAATCCATGGTTATATAATACTCCCTCAAGGATGAATTGCAGAGTTTGTCTAACTGAGGAATGGAGATACGGGGATATCCATGTTCTCAGAACCTTTGGGTTATCTCCCGAGGAGGTAGAGGTAAGGCTCAGAGGTCTTGATTTTAAGCTGGAAGTTACCCTTGCGGGTGTGGACATACTCTTTGAAAAGAAAAGTGATTGGGAAAGGGCGAAAGATGAACTCTCCGGATTCGTTTACTCCGAAGACTTCTCTCCCCTTGAAAGCGTTGTTGGGAAGCTCCTGAAGGAAAGGGGAGAGACCCTGAGCACTGCCGAGAGCTGTACAGCCGGGCTCGTCTCAGCGAGGATCGTGAACGTCCCCGGTAGCTCCGAGTACTTTGTGGGCGGTGTTGTGGTCTATTCCAACGAGCTGAAGGTAAAACTTCTGGGCGTGAAGGAGGAAACCCTGAGAGAGTTCGGTGCTGTGTCCAAGGAGACCTGCGGTGAGATGCTCGCAGGGTTAAAGGAGAGGTTTGGAACAACCGCGGGTATAGCTATAACCGGCATAGCAGGTCCCGGAGGCTCAGAAAATAAGCCCGAAGGGCTTACTTACATAGGGGTCTATTACAGGGACAGGGTGCACATTGATGAGAGGATCTTCGGCATGGGTAGAAATCCCAACAGGTTCCTCTCCTCTCAGGTAGCATTAAATAACCTTAGAGAGCTTATCCTTGAGGAGGAGATATGAAGGTTCATCCAACGAGCATAGTGGGAGACGAGGTGAAACTCGGTGAGGATGTTGAGATAGGAGCCTTCTGTGTTATAGAGGGGAAGGTTGAGATAGGTAGAGGAACGAGGATAGGGAACAGGGTAACCATAAAGGGAAGGACCAAGGTGGGGGAGAACTGCAGGATATACGAGGGAGCTGTCATAGGGGAAGACCCTCAGCATCTCAGGTACGAGGGTGAGGAGAGCGAAGTCATCATAGGGAACAACGTCCTCATAAGGGAGTACGTCACGATCCACAGGGGAACCAAGATAGACAAGATGAAGACGGTGATAGGAGACAACGTCATGCTGATGGCTTACTCCCACGTAGCCCATGACTGCGTTGTGGGCAGGGGAGTGATAATGGCGAACTGTGCAACCCTCGGGGGACACGTTGAGGTTGGGGAGTACACCTTCATAGGAGGACTCTCAGCGGTTCACCAGTGGGCGAGGATAGGTCCCTACGCCATGGTGGGTGGTCTGACGGGCGTATCTCTGGACATACCCCCCTTCACGCGGGCGTCCGGTCAGCATGCGGAGCTCTACGGTGTAAACACCGTTGGTCTCCAGAGGAGGGGCTTTTCCGCAGAGAGGATAATGGCTATAAAGAAGGCTTACAGGCTACTCTTCAGGAGCAACCTTCTGAAGAAGGAGGCTATTGAGCTTCTGAAGAAGGAGTTCAAGGGAAACGAGGACATAGAGATTCTCATAAACTTCATAGAGAGCTCAAAGAGAGGAGTTGCTAAGGACGCAAAAGCCTGAGAGGAGGAGAGATGAAGGCTGTTGTACTCGCCGCTGGACTGGGCACACGTTTTAAAAGTGATAAGCCAAGGGTACTGCACGAACTGCTTGGGAAACCCATGCTCTGGTACGTTGTGAACACCATCAGGCAGGGAGGTATAGAGGACATAGCCAT
>WGFS01000055.1 GCA_015492115.1 Aquificaceae bacterium | reverse complement strand
GGTTAGGGACTGTCCGGGTTTTAGACCGAGTTCGTACATAGACCTCGCTATGGGGACCTCCTCACCCGAGCAGACGTAGATTGGAACGGAGACAAGGCTTATGAGGGGGTAGGAGAGAAGAGAGCCAGAGAACTTCAGCACGAGATCCTGGGGCACAAGGACCTTAAGAAGGGAGGCGATGAGGAGCCCAAGAAGGACGTACTTTCCCGTAGAGAGGGTCAGGGATCTGAAGTTTTTTAAAAATTCCGAGAGCTTTCCCTTTCTCTCTCCCGAAGCTCCCTGCAGAAGGGGCAGGGTAGCACTCTTACTGAAAAGAAGAACCACCGAGTAAGCGAGCAGAACCGCGAAGAGGAAAGAAAAGATAAATCTGAATGCGGTTATCTGAAAGCCGAACATACCGAAGGTCAGAAAGAGGGTTACCGGAGAGAGGACGGGAGCTGTAACGAGGAAGGCGACCACAGGGGCGTAGCTCCTTGAGAAGCTGTCCATGCTCCTTGCGAGGGGTATCATGGAGCAGGAGCAGACCGGGATCGTAGCTCCGAAAACTGCGGTTACGATGGGAGCGAGGGGGCTGTTCAGCATATCCTTTCTAAAAGGCTTGGAACCAAAGAGGCTCTGAAGTCCCGCTCCCACAATAGAGGCGAGCAGAAAGTAAGGGAGGACGCCAAGAATGTAATCAAAGAAGGTTTCAAGGAAATTAAGAAACATCAGGCTTCCACTTTCTGGAGTATCTCCTCGGGTATCTCAAAGTTGGCTATCACCTGCTGGACATCCTCAAGGTCGTCAAGAGCGTCTACGAACCTGAGGATCTTCTTTGCGGTCTCTGGGTCTTCAACCGAGACTGTGGAAACGGGGATCCAGGTTATCTGAGCTTTCTCAACGGGAACCCCGAGCTTCTCAAGGTTCTCCTTTACGTCGTAGAGTTCCTCAGGAGAGGTGTATATCTGGTGGATCTCCTCACCCGTCTGGACATCCTCCGCTCCAGCCTCAACAGCCTTCTCAAATACCTCTTCCTCTGAGATCTCCTTCGCGGGAACCTCTATGTAGCCTTTCCTCTCAAAGAGGTAGGAGACACATCCTGAAGACCCGAGATTACCCCCGTGCTTGGAGAAGGTGTGCTTTATCTCTGCGGAGGTTCTGTTTCTGTTGTCGGTCGTGGCGAGGACCATGACCGCCACACCACCGGGGGCATAGCCTTCATAAACAACCTCCTCGTAGGTTACACCTTCAAGCTCTCCAGAGCCCTTCTTTATAGCTCTCTCTATGGTCTCTAAGGGCATGTTCGCCCGTTTAGCCTGTTCTATGGCGGTTCTCAGCCTCGGGTTGAACTCGGGGTTGGGTCCACCGAGCCTGGTCGCAACGGTTATCTCCCTTATAAGCTTGCTAAAGAGCTTGCCTCTCTGGGCGTCAACCTTAGCCTTCTTGTGCTTTATCTGAGCCCAGTGACTGTGTCCTGCCATCTTCCGACCTCCGAGTGTAATAATTTAAGAAAGACACCCGACTTTATCAAATCTTATGTAATCTCTATCTCCCTTCTGTATCTGAAGCCAGAGAGTATAAAGTCCCTGAAGTACCCGAGGTTTATTCTCTCCTCAGGCATTCCGAGCTCCCTCGCTACGCAGGAGAGGAACCTTTCAAACTCCCTCCTTCTGAACCCGATCTTCAGCAGAACTATCCCCTCGCTCGGAGACGCACCCTTTCCAAGGAATAGGAGGACTGGCGACACAGTCCATAACCACAGGAGCTTTCCTCCCTTGAGCTCAATCTCCCTCCTGCTGGAGGAACCCTCCTGAACGAGACAGCCATCTTCAAGGTAAACCCTTGAGAAAGCGGAGCGCACCCCTCTCAGGAGGATTGCTGAAAGGCTGAAGACACCCATTCCGTAGTAGTGTTTATGGAGGTGGTTAAAGAAGAGGAAGCCAGCTGAGGAAAAGGAGATAAAGAGCACCATGCTGACAATCAGATCCTTAGAGCTCATGGACATGATGAAACCGAGCGCCAGGGAGGGAAGAAGGGTATAGCTCAGAGCAAGCAGGGGAAGGGTGTAGAGAAGGTACACAAAGGGAAATCTCCCATGCAGTCCTAAACCTTCAAGCTCACAGGACATTACTCTTACCTTAAAATATTTCTCCCTGTAAAAGGAGGTTCGGATGGACAGCGCACAGACTGAACTTCTCAAGGAGTTCAACCCTTACATAGAGGTGAAGGAAAACCAGATGTTTCTGGAGGGGGTATCCCTCAAGGAGCTCGCCCAGGAGTTCGGGACACCTTTGTATGTTTACAGCGCGAGCTACATAAGGGACAGGATAAGGGCATACCGGGAGGCTTTTCCCGGCGCACTCGTCTGCTACGCTGTGAAGGCTAACTTCAACCCTGAGGTGATAAGGGTTGCGGGTGAGGAAGGATCGGGAGCGGACATAGTCTCCGGTGGGGAACTCCTCGCTGCTCTCAGGGGAGGCATAGACCCCTCCAGGATAGTCTACGCGGGCGTAGGAAAAACAGTCCCAGAGCTTGAGCTCGCGGTGGAGAAGGAGATACTCATGTTCAACGTGGAGTCAAGGGACGAGCTCTACGTCCTGGACGAGATAGCGGGAAGGCTCGGGAAGAAGGCGAGGGTAGCGATAAGGGTGAACCCCGACGTTGACCCCAAGACCCATCCCTACATATCAACGGGGATGAGAAAGAGCAAGTTTGGAGTTGACTTTGAAACCGCAAAGGAGGAGTACAGGCTCGCCAGAGATCTTAAAAACCTTGAGGTCGTTGGGATACACTGCCACATAGGCTCACAGCTCCTTGACGTCTCACCTTACAGGGAGGCTGTTCAGAAGGTGGTGGGGCTTTACAGGGAGCTTACGGATGAAGGCTTTGAGATCAGGTATTTGGACATAGGTGGAGGATTGGGGATAAAGTACAAGCCCGAAGATAAGGAGCCCACCCCTGAGGATCTCGCGAGGGAGGTATTACCTCTGCTTGAGGGTGTGTCCGCCCAGCTCATACTGGAGCCCGGGAGGTCTATCACCGGCAACGCCGGTCTTCTCATAACCCAGGTTCAGTTCTTGAAGGACAAGGAGATAAAACACTTCATTATAGTGGATGCCGGGATGAACGACCTCGTGAGACCCGCTATATACGACGCTTACCACCACGTCGTCCCGGTTGAAAGCAGGGGAAGGGAACACATAATAGCGGACATAGTGGGTCCAATATGTGAGACCGGGGACTTCCTCGCCAAGGACAGGAGGATAGAGTTCCTTGAGAGGGGAGATTACTTAGCGGTCCTCTCCGCAGGGGCATACGGGTTTGCCATGGCTTCCCACTACAACGTGAGACCGAGACCTGCGGAGGTTATGGTAGAAAGAGGATCCTACAGGCTAATAAGAGAGAGGGAAAGCTACGACTATATATTCAATATCAGCTGAAAAGGATTATTGAAAAATAATCTTGACCTGTTATATTAATAGCCATGGAGCTTAAGGAGAATATGCTTGAAGGTTTTATAGAGAGGTGCAGGCAGGCTGGGCTTAAGATCACGCCCCAGAGGGTTGCTGTTTACGAGATACTCCTCAGGTCCCACAACCACCCCACCGTTGAGGAGATATACGAGGAGGTGAAGAAGAGGTACCCTTTCGTCTCTCTTGCGACAGTTTACAGAACCGTTGAAACCCTTGAGCAGATGGGACTTGCCAAGAAGGTATGCTACTGGGGAAGCTCCGCAAGGTACGATGCAAACATGGACGATCACCATCACCTTATATGTGTGAGCTGTGGGGCGATAAGGGACGTCTACATGAACGAGGAAATAGATATACCTGAAGAGCTTGAAGGTTTTGAAACCGCAGGCTACTCTGTGAACGTGTATGGGCTCTGTCCAGAGTGCAGGAAGAAGGCTCAGCCCTCCACGTAAGCCCCCATACCCCTGAACTTCCTGATCCTTTCCTCAACAAGCGTGCTTATATCTTTCGGGCATAACTCCTTGAGACATCTTCTCAGATGATACCCCACAACGTACGCTGTTCTCCTGTGATCCCAGTGAGCAGCACCGAAGGGCTCTTTAATAACGCAGTCAACAACTCCAAGCCTGTACAGGTCTTGAGCGGTCAGCTTTAAAGCCCTTGCAGCCTCCTTAACCTTCTCCTGCTCCTTCCAGAGTATCGCGGCACAGCCTTCGGGAGATATGACCGAGTAGTAGGCGTTCTCCATAATGCAGACCCTGTCCGCCACCCCAAGTGCAAGGGCTCCACCGCTTCCGCCTTCACCTATGACCACCGCAACGGTAGGAACCTTCAGGTAGCCCATGGTGAGCATGCTCTCCGCTATAGCCTCCGATTGACCTCTCTCTTCAGCTCCGATACCCGGGTAGGCGCCCGGGGTGTCTATGAAGGTTATGACGGGCATACTGAACCTCTCCGCGAGCTTCATGACCCTGATAGCCTTCCTGTAACCCTCCGGGTGGGGCATCCCGAAGTTCCTCTCTATCTTCTCCTGGGTTCCCCTACCCTTCTCGTGCCCTATCACGCAGACAGGCTGACCCCTGAAGTACCCAAAGCCGGCGATTATAGCTCTGTCGTCAGCAAAACGCCTGTCCCCGTGTAGCTCCACAAAGTCCTTTACAAGCAACTTTATGTAATCAGAGGTATGAGGTCTCCTGGGGTGTCTTGCCAGCTGAACCCTGTCCCAGGGAGGCAGATTTGAATACACCTTCTTAGCCTTTTCTCTGAACTCCCTCTGAAGCTCCCTCAACTCCCTCTCAACATCCCGGCTTCCCGCCCTATACAGAGCCTTCAGGTTGTCAATCTTATCCTTGATCTCTAAGAGCTTATTTTCATACTCATAGTACATTTCAACAATCCCCTCAAAGTCCGTTAATTATACATCAGAGGGATACGGAGAACTGTATTGAGCATTATATTGTCATATTATTTAAGTGAGTTATATTAATAGACAGCGGAGGATTGAGATGGAGTACACAGAAAGGGAAGCGGAAAGGTTATTTGAGGAAGCCTACACGCACCACATGATGGGTGAGATAGATAAGGCTATAGAGCTGTACGGGCAGTCTATAGAGATACAGCCCACCGCCAAGGCGTACACGTTCCTGGGCTGGGCGTACAGCATGAAGGGAGATTACGAGAAGGCTATAGATCTTTGTAGAAGGGCGATTGAGCTTGATCCCGATTACGGAAACCCCTACAACGACATAGGAGCTTACCTTATTGAGATGGGGGATTTTGATGAAGCAATACCCTGGTTGAAGCAGGCTATAGTCGCTAAAAATTACGAGCCGAGACACATACCTCACATAAATCTTGCGAGGGTTTACATGGCAAAGGGTAAGCTCTACGAAGCCTTGGAAGAGGTAGAGAGGGCAATTGAGTTAGAGCCCGATTACAAGCCAGCCCACGTTCTCAGACACCAGATACTCGGGATGCTAAACTGAGTATATCTGAAGGTGTGTCCAGAGTGTAGTCAGGTTTTATAGAGTTCAACCTCACGTAACCCCAGCGCGCCAGGGCTGTCTTGGTTCCAGCTCCCCTGCCCGCCTCTATATCGGCTGAGGTATCCCCAACCATCAAGGCATGTTCGGGCTCAACACCGACGAACTCCAGAGCTTTTATCACGGGAAGGGGGGACGGCTTCTTCTCCGGAAAGGTATTCCCGCCGACCACAAGGTCAAAAAACTCTATCAGGTTCAGCCTCTTTAGAATCTCAACAGAAAGCTCCTCAAGCTTGTTGGTCACCACAACGAGGGATACGCCCTCCTCCTTTAACTTTGAGAGAGTTTCGGGAATACCCTCGTAAGGTCTGGTGTGGACGACAGGGTTGCTCAGGTAGTGCTTTCTGAATACCCTCACATGCTCTTCCTCAAACTCATCTCCAAGGACCTTCTCCAGAAGAGCTCTGACACCACCACCGATAAGACCCTTCACATCTCGGGGCATTTTATCTAACTTTCCGAGCTCCTTAAGGGTGAGTCTCAGCGAGAGGGCTATATCGTCAGCGGAGTCTATGAGCGTTCCGTCAAGATCAAAGAGAACAGCCCTCATGCACAGCCTTTCTTCTTCACGTAGGTGTTTACGTCCTCCTCTTTGTAGGCTCCCGTCTTAACGTAGTCAATTATACAGACGAGCTGGGTGGGATAGACGTAACCCGGTATCTGGAGGATTATGTTCCCCTGCTTGTCGTAGAAGATCAGGTTGGGGAAAGATAGGGCGTTGAGTGTTTTGGCAAGTTCGTTCTCAGACATCTCCACTATCTTCCCGCCGAAGTTAGCCTCAACGGGTGTGTAGCTCTCGTAGAGTATCCTGTAGAGGTCTATGTCCTTCAAAGCGTCCTGGAGGCTCTTTTCTGTCTTTAAGTCCTTGTCAAGCTGTTTGCAGTATATACAGCTCTTGCTCTCCACTATAAGCAGGGCATAGTCCTTCTTGGGGATTATTACCTTCTTCTCTACCTTCTCCTCCTTAACGGGAGCACTCGTCTCTGCCTTCTTCTCCTCACACCCTATCAATAAGATCAGAGGGAAAAGTAAAGCGATTAACCTTTTCATGGCTTCCTCCTGATGAATAAAGATACAACCCTGTGAGACTCACACAAGACCCTCTTTGACAAGAAGCTCGGCTATCTGGACCGTGTTCGTTGCCGCACCCTTCCTTATGTTGTCCGCCACAACCCACATGGCGAGACCCGGCGTGAAGGCTATGTCCTCCCTTATCCTTCCCACGAAGACCTCGTCCCTCCCCTGGGCATCTATCGCGGTGGGGTAGATCGCCTTCTCTGGGTCGTCCATAACTATCACTCCGGGAGCTCTTGAGAGGACTTCTCGCGCCCTCTCGGGAGATATTGCCTTCTTAGTCTCCACGTGGACTGCCTCGGAGTGAGAGTAGAAGACGGGAACCCTGACAGCTGTTGCGGAGACCCTTATGTTCTTATCGTGCATTATCTTTCTGGTCTCGTTGAGCATCTTGAGCTCTTCCCTGGTGTAGTCTCCTTCCATGAAGACGTCTATGTGGGGGACAGCGTTGAAGGCTATCTGTCTGGCTATATGTTTGGGTTCCGGGAGATCCCTTCCCTCGCACCACGCCTTCGTCTGGTCTTCTAATTCCCTTATCGCCTTTGCACCCGCACCGGATACGGACTGATAGGTGGCGACCACCACCCTGTTTATGCCTGCGGTGTCGTATATGGGTTTGAGGGCGACGACCATCTGTATGGTGGAGCAGTTGGGGTTGGCGATTATTCCCTTGTTCCTGAACATCTTTACGTCTTCAGGGTTGACCTCGGGGACTACAAGGGGAACATCAGGATCCATCCTCCAGGCGGAGGAGTTGTCCACAACCACCGCTCCATCCTGAGCGAACTTAGGGGCGTATTCCTTGCTTATAGACCCTCCCGCGGAGAAGAGGGCTATGTCTATGCCCTTGAAGGAGGGCTGTTTGTTGA
>WGFS01000054.1 GCA_015492115.1 Aquificaceae bacterium | reverse complement strand
GCTCTATCCATCTTATCTGGAGCTGTTGACGGGAGGTTATCTCCACCTCGCCCCTGCAGAACTTCTCCGAGAGGTGAGAGACCACCTTAGCCTGCTCGTAGGTGAGCCTGCCGTTGGGAACCCTTATCCTCACCATGAAGTAGCCGGGCGTAGCCTTCCTGTAGAAGATTCCATACCACTTGAGACGGACGTCCCTGTCGTCCTCGGGTATGTTCTCCCAGTTTCCGTCCTCAAAGTACTTTTTCATGCGCTCTTTAAACTCTTCATCAAACGGGTGAAGCTCGTTCTTTATAACCTCAATCTTATTGACCCTTTCGGGTTTCTCCTTTACGAACTGCTTGAGTATCTGTTCCACCAGCTCCTGACAGCTACCGCAGGAGGTTGACGCCTTGGTCTTCTCCTGTATCTCTTCAAGGGTCTTACAACCCTCCTGTATGCACTTGACTATGTCTCCCTTGGTTACGGCGTTGCAGTTGCAGACTATGTCCGTGTCCTTTAGCTCCTCTACCTCAGTTATCTCTTTGGGAACTATGTGCTCTATGAGAAAGAAGGGTCTCTCGTCGGATATGTCCTTCTCGCTTTTTATAAGGTCAAGGAGGTAGTTGTTGCCCTTTATATCCCCATACAAAATTGTGCCTACAATTTTGTCCTCTCTGACCACCGCCTTCCTGTATATGCTCTTTCCGTTGTCAAGGAAGGATATAACTTCGTCGCCCTCCTTCTCAAGGAACTCCCCTGCGGAGAATAGGTTTATACCCGCCACCTTCAGCATGGCGTAGGTGGTGGAACCCTCGTACTTCTTCTCGTTGCCGTGAACTACGTTGTGGGCACACACCTTGACCTGCTCCATTATGGGAGCGACAAGACCGAAGGTCTGTCCCCTGTGCTCTATACACTCACCCACCGCATAGACCTCGCTGGCGGAGGTCTCCATGTAGTCATCAACCACTATGCCCCTGTTAACCTTCAGACCGGAGTTTATCCCCACCTCAGCGTTGGGTCGGATACCCGTCGCTATAACTACGAAGTCTGCGGGAAGCTCCTCCCCGTCTGCGAACTTCACACCCTCCGCCTTCTTATCGCCCAGTATCTCCTTGGTGTTCTTCTCCAAGAGGACGTTTATTCCCATCTTCTCAAGGTCTCTCTTTAAAAGGTCGCTGGCGGTCTTGTCAAGCTGTTGCTCCATGAGGGTATCAAGGAGGTGAACCAGATAGACCTCAAGTCCCACGTCCCTCAGAGCTTTTGCAACCTCCAGACCCAGCAGTCCACCGCCTATGACCACCGCCCTGTCCGATACCCTTGCGTAATCAAGTATCTTGAAGACATCACCTGCGGTTCTGTAGGTAAAGACTCCCTTCTTGTCGGTGCCCTTTATGGAGGGAGGTATGAAGGGCTTGCTGCCGGTGGCGATTATAGCCTTGTCGTATCTGAAAAGTTCTCCCTCTTCGGTTACCAAGAGCTTTTTCTTGGGAAAGAGCCTGTCAACCTTCTTGCCCACCTCAAGGCGAACGCCCTTCTCCTCATACCACTGCCATCTCTTGATGTATATCTCGCTCAGTGTCTTCCTACCCGCCAATACGTCCGTTATCAGTATCCTGTTGTAGCCTATGTACTTCTCGTCTCCGAAGACCTGTAGCCTTACGTCCTTGCCGTCCGTCTCCTGCAGTATCTCCTCAACCAGCGCTGTTCCCGCTATCCCGTTTCCGATTATCACCATCTTCATATTTCGTCCTCCTGTGGGAAATGATGCAAGAATCGTGCCAAAATGTGTTCAGATAAACGAGGAGGATGAACACCGAGGGCGTAGAGTAAAATAGAAAGGAACTTCTGAGCGGAGGGAAAGCATGAAGCTCCAGATTGACAGGGAGGAATTTGAGGAAGCTCTCAAGAAGGCGAAGGAGGCGACCGAGAAGAAGTCAGCCCTCCCCATACTTACAAACTTCCTTCTGAGTGCGGAGGGTGACAGGCTGACCGTAAAGGCTACCGACCTTGAAAACTATCTCATACTGAGTGTTAAGGCTGATGTAGAGGAAGGTGGTTCCGTTTGCGTGAGTTCCAGGAGCCTTTCGGACATAGTCAGGAACCTGGGTTCAGCCCTACT
>WGFS01000053.1 GCA_015492115.1 Aquificaceae bacterium | reverse complement strand
TGCTTTATGGAGAGTATCCTAAGAGCTAAGAGCCCCGCGTTCGTTGAGTTCCCTATCGCAACCGTGGCGACGGGTATTCCAGCCGGCATCTGGACTATGGAGTAGAGGGAGTCAAGACCCGAGAGGTGCCTGGAGGGAACGGGGACGCCTATGACAGGAAGGGTTGTGAGAGAGGCGACCATGCCCGGGAGGTGGGCTGAGCCACCCGCGCCCGCTATTATGACCTCAAGACCTCTCTCCTCAGCCGTGCTGGCATACTCATACATGAGCTCGGGTGTCCTGTGAGCTGAAACCACTTTCTTTTCGTGGGGCACACCGAACTCCTCAAGTATCTCAACCGCCCCTTTCATGTGCTCCCAGTCTGAGATACTGCCCATGATCACGCCAACGAGAGCTTTTTCCATAGGAAAATTATATCCGTGAAGTTCTCGGAGTTTAAAAGGGAGGTAAGGAATCTAAGAGAGCTCGCGGAGGGCTGGAGAGGGGTCGTGTACACGGGAGAGTGGAAGGGAAGGAAGGTGAGCGTAAAGGTGGCAAAGAACGAACAGGTGGTCAAGGCTATCCAGAGGGAAGCGGACATACTGGAGAGGCTGAAGGGCATGAGAGAGTTTCCCCAGATCCTGTTCAGAGGTGAGGACTTCTTCGTTTACGAGTTCATAGAGGGAAAGCCCTTGGGAAAACTCCGCTTGAGCCCTGAGGAGGAGAGGAGGGTTCTTAAAAGGCTTCTTGAGCTCGCCTACAGGCTTGACAGCATGGGTATAAGCAGGGATGAGTTTGCCAACCTCTACAAGAACGTCCTGCTTGACGAGAGAGGGAACGTGTACGTCCTGGACTTTGAGAGGGGAAAGCTGAGCAAAAGACCCTCCAACCTGACCCAGTTCCTCCAGCTCCTCAGAAGGAGAGGCTACATAACGAGGGATGAAGCTGTGGAGCTTGGGAGAAGGTATATGAGGGACAGGGATGGTGTTTTCGGAGAACTCATGGCTAAGTTAGAATAGAAGGGTGGAGCTTCTCAGGGATCACGACCTCTCAAGGCTGACCACCATAAGGATAGGGGGAAGGGCAAGGTTCTTCGCGGAACCCAGAAGCTATGAAGAGTTGAGGGAGCTGATACTCTTCTCCAGGGAGAAGGACATACCCCTCTACATCTTAGGAGGGGGTTCAAACACCATCTTTGGGGATATTGGAGGTCTCGTGCTGAGCATGAGAAGGTTGTCTCGCATGAGGGTTGAGCCCTCCAATGGAAAATTACTCATAGAAGTTCTCGGTGGAACTCCACTGAGGGATCTGATAAGCCTCTCTGTGAAGGAAAATCTCAGGGGTATCTACAGACTCGCTGGTTTTCCCGCAACCGTGGGGGGTGCGGTCGCCATGAACGCCGGTGCCTTTGGGGTTGATATATCACAGTTCCTTAAAAGGGTGGTCTTCGTTGACTGGTCTGGAGAGCTGAAGGAAGCGGGTGCGGAGGAGCTTGAGTTCTCCTACAGGAGCTCGCCTTTTCCAACGGAGGGACTCCTTCTCTCCTGTCTCTTTGAGCTTGAGAGGAGCAATATCCCCGTTGAGAGCGAATTTAAAAGGATAAGGGAAAGACGGAAGAGATCTCAGCCCATAGAGAAGCCCACGAGCGGTTCAACCTTCAAGAACCCCTATCCCATGTATGCGGGTGAATTACTTGAGAGGGTCAGTATGAAGTCCTACAGGGTGGGTGGCGTTTCCTTTTCCGAGAAACACTCCAACTTCCTTATAAACCACGGTGAGGGGAGCTTTGGGGACGTTATCGCCCTCATTGGTGAAGCTAAGAGGAGGGTCTACGAGGAGTTCGGAGTCAAGCTTGAGGAGGAGGTTAGACTCATTGAAGATAGCGGTCTTGATGGGTGGAAAGTCCTCTGAGAGGGAGATCTCCCTGAAGACGGGGAGGGCTGTATCAAAGGCACTCAGGGAACTCGGACACGAGGTACACGAGCTTGACCTCACCCCAGACCTTCCCTGCAAACTCCTTGAGCTTAAACCCGACAGGGTCTTCATAGCCCTGCACGGACCCTACGGTGAGGACGGAAGGGTTCAGGGACTCCTTGACCTGATGGGCATACCCTACACGGGCTCAGGAGTTCTGGGAAGCGCCCTCGCAATGGACAAGGACATAACCAAGAGGCTTCTAACAACCGAAGGGATACCCACTCCTCCCTGGACCTGCGTGCGGAAGGGCGGGAGCGTCCCGGACTGGAAGGACTTCCCCGCGGTGGTCAAGCCTGCCGACCAGGGTTCCAGCGTCGGTCTTCACATAGTGGAAGGCATGGACAAGCTTGAGAGGGCGGTTAAAGAACTCTTTGAACTAACCGATAAAGTGCTTGTAGAGTCCTTCGTTGAGGGTAGAGATATGACCGTTGGAGTGCTTAAAGGACGGGCTCTGCCCGTTATAGAGGTAATACCAAGGAAGGGTGTTTATGACTACGAGAGCAAGTACACAAAGGGAGCCACGGAGTACGTCTTTCTTGAGGAGAAGGACCTCTCCAGAGAGCTTCAGGACATAGCCCTCAGGGTTCACAGGCTCCTTGAGCTTAAGGACTTCTCAAGGGTTGATTTCAGGGTTGATGGGAGTGGAAAACCTTACGTGCTTGAGGTCAACACCATACCCGGCATGACGGAGCTGAGCCTATTTCCCATGGCGTGCAAAAAAGCAGGCATCGGATTTGATGAGATGTTGTCTATAATACTCAGTTAACTTTGGAGGGAGTTGTGAAAAAAAAACACAACCCGGACAGGAGGGTTCAGAAGCTCTTTTCCGCAATCCTGTTCGCATCGTGGATAGGTTTTATGGCTTTTGCGGGGTTCCTCGCACCCTCCTTCCTTGCACAGCTACCTTTCTTCAGGATCAAACAGATAGAGCTGAGTGGTAATGAGAAGATAAGCTTTGAGGATGTAAAGAGTGTTGTTGAGGAGCTCAGCACAAGCCTTACAGGTCTGAATGAAGAGAGCATACTGAACGCCCTCAACACCAAGTTTAAGAACAGGATCAAGAAGGTCTATGTAACCAGAGAGCTCGGTATAGATGGCATGAACGTGAAGCTGAGGCTGGTTGAGAGAACTCCGGTCGCAAAGTTAAAGCTCGGGCAGAGCTACCTTCTCGTGGATAAGGAAGGAGTTACCTTTCCACCCCTTGAAGGAGAAGGAGAGAAGCTCGTTGAGCTGAGAACCTACGATATGGACATACTCAGAACCCATTTCAGGAAGCTGTACGAGGGAGTAATATCTACCAACCTGCCCATAAAGACGGTATACATAAACAGGGATAGTGTCGTTCTCATAATGAACTCAAAGAAGGTCATACTCCCACCTCTGGAAGTGTTGCCTGCTAATATCTCCGCACGCCTCAAAATGATTTATAATTTTCCCGAGGAAAAAGTTGATTTGAGATACGGCAGGTTTATCTTAGTAAGAAATTGAGGTGGGATGAGAACGGTTGCTTCAATAGACATAGGGACTGACAAAATTGTCGCCCTCATAGGGGAGGTTGACACCTACGGAGACCTTCATATAGTGGGTGTTGGAGAGTCAAAGGCGAGGGGAATAGATAAAGGAACTATAACCAGGCTTGAGGTCGCTGCAAGGGCGATAGCTACGGCCGTAAGGGAAGCTGAGGAGATGTCCGGACAGAAGGTATCGGACGTTGTTATAAACGTTTCAGGTTCAACCGTCAAGAGCCAAAACGAGAAGGACACCATAAACATATCCCCAAGCCCCATAGAAGTTGAGGAGGAGCATATTCACAGGCTCGTTGAAAGAAGCGTTGCCAGAGGGAAGGAGGATGGGTACGACATAATCCACGCAATACCCAGGAGATACATGCTTGATGACCAGGAAGGGATAGAAGACCCTGTGGGTTTGATAGGCTCAAAGCTCACCGCACAGGTTCACATAGTTAAGGTCGGCACAACCGCGAGCAGAAACCTTGAGAAGGCTGTCGTTTCCGCGGGTTTCCAACCTTCACTGAGGGTTGCCAGCGCCATAGCCTCTGCAAAGGCTGTCCTCAGCGATGAGGAGAAGGACGAAGGGGTACTTCTTATTGACATGGGTGCGAGCCTGACGGATTTCGTCCTCTACCTTGAAGGCTACCCCGTTGTCACAGGATGTATAACCCTTGCGGGTAACATGATAACGAAGGATATAAGCTCTTATCTGAAGATAGATCCCGAGAATGCTGAGAGGATAAAGAAGGAAGAGGGTGTCGCCCTCGTGGATCTCGTTAAGGAGGGTGAGATAATAAAGATAAAGCCGAGAGGGGAAGAGAGGGACATATCAATTGAGAAGTCAACCCTGGCGGAGGTCATTCAGATAAGGCTTGAGGAGATCGTGGAGAAGATCGTTGAGAGGATAAACAGCTCTGGATACAAGCTTGACTCTGCTAACGCCGGAGTGGTGATAACAGGTGGGTGTGCAAACCTCAGAGGGATAAAGGATTTCCTTGAGAGGTTCACAGACCTGCCCGCGCGGGTTGGTGTTCCCTCGGGTCTGATAGGCTTGAAGGAGAAGATAGAGGACTCCAAGTACTCAACCGCGGTAGGACTCCTCAAATTTCGCGTATCACCCGAAGGGGTGGCTCCCGCGGGCTCAAGGATAGAGGTTCAGAACAACGGACTTGGCAAGGGATTTGACCTGAAAGGAATGATAGAAAAGTTCAAGAACTTTCTCAGAGAAATTATGTAAGGAGGGATTGGCTATGGAGAGTCTGAACCCCACGAGGATAAAGGTCGTAGGAGTAGGAGGAGGAGGTTGTAACGCGGTTAACAGGATGTTCAGTGACGGAATTGAGGACGTTGATATATACGCTGTCAACACGGATGTTCAGCACCTGAGCTCCCTCTCTGTCCCCCACAAGATACAGATAGGTGAGAAGGTTACCCGCGGACTCGGTGCTGGTGCGAGACCAGAGATCGGCGAGCAGGCTGCCCTTGAGGACGTTGACAAGATAAAGGACATACTCAAGGATACGGACATGCTCTTCATAGCTGTGGGTCTGGGGGGTGGAACCGGAACGGGAGCAGCTCCTGTAATAGCCCAGACAGCAAGGGAGATGGGAATTCTAACAGTCGCTGTAGCAACGCTCCCCTTCAAGTTTGAGGGACCTCGCAGGATGGAGTCCGCCCTCGCAGGGCTCGACAGGTTGAAGGACAACGTTGATACCTACATAGTCATACACAACCAGAAACTGCAGGATATAGCCAACAAGGTTCTCACGGTGAAGGATGCCTTCAAGGAGGTTGACAACGTCCTATCCAAGGCGGTCAGGGGTATAACGAACATAATTTCAACCTCGGCCATGATAAACGTTGACTTCGCTGATGTAAGGACTGTGATGGAGAGCGGAGGACTCGCCCTGATAGGTATGGGTGAGGGAAGAGGTGAAGGGAAGATAGACGTTGCGGTTGAGCAGGCTATAACGAGCCCGCTCCTTGAGGGCAACACCATAGAGGGGGCAAAGAGACTTCTTGTAACCCTCTGGGTCAGTGAGGACATACCCTTCAACGAGGTTGAGCAGGCGATAAACGGCATAATGGAC